>CAYTDF010000211.1:0-7994 GCA_964436365.1 uncultured bacterium
CGCGCTCGAACTTCCCTGGCCGGTGAAATACGCAGCCATCAACATCGTGTCACTGCCGATTCTCATGCTTAGTTACCATTATCTGGCACGGTCAACGTTCATTGGCAAACAGCTGAACGGCAGACGATTCCCCTTCCGGCCGTTGTTTGCGCGAAGAGATACTGGCACGCCCCAGCCGTCGGACGCTTCGGCCTGATCCCCCTCCGGTACTCCGTGGCCAGAATACTCGATTTCCGCGTATCTAAACCGGTTGATCCTTGGCCAGAGTCAGAGTAGAATGCAAGGAGCTTGAAGTCCGGCCACCAAGTGTGAAGTGTTTTTCGGATCGCGCTTGTGTGGGTCGAGACCGCCAGCACAAAGAGACTCTGTTTTTCGGGTGTGCAAATCATGAGCAAACGCGCTTTTACGTTGATCGAACTTTTGATCGTCGTGGCCATTATCGGCATTCTGGCCTCGATCGCTGTGCCCAATTTCGCGAAAGCCCGGCAGCGGGCCTTGTTTTCGCGGGGTGTGGCGGATATGCGGGCGGTGATCACCGGTTACCGCATGTATTTCATGGATGGTATGAGCCGTTGGCCGAATCACAGTGACATGCCCGATGCCATGAATGCACTGACAACCCCGATCGCCTATCTCAGCGGGCCGATCTTCGATGTCTTCACGGTCAACAGCCCCAGTTATAAAGGATTGCCCTACGAAAGGATGATGCACGGCGGGCTTCCTCATTTCGAAGGCGGCTGCGGATGGTTCAAAGCCAGCGACGGCGCGAAACATTATGCGAACTATCGATCGGAAGACCGAGTTCTCTTCCTGCACGGTCCAGGCGGTGGAGGCTCTCCCTACGCGCCCAGCAACGGGACATTTAGCAACGGCATCCTTGTGTTCATGATGGAAAAGGACGGGAAACCGCAATGGGGCGACAACCTGGGGAGCCTGTTGCCGTAAATCTCGGGTCTAGCCCGTGCCCCTCGATACAGAATCGAGCCTGACGGCTCAATTTTACTCGTGACATGGGAATTGGAATATCTGAATCAGTGTTGAAAGACTAGAGCATCTCTCGGGAGTTTTTTCCTTTTGTAGGTTGCTTCCTTTGCGGTGCGCTCACTCTCAACCCCCTCCCAGCCCTCCCCCAATCTTTGGAGGAGGAGATTTTGGCTTCGCCAAAAGGAAATTGCTTTTGAGAGCGAGTCTAGGCGCAGGTTCTCCGACAGTCTCCTAGCCGCGGATGTCGAGCCCCTTGGGAGGGGGGGAGGAATGTCCGGCTCGAGCTCGGTGCGGAGCGTCTCCGGCACATACCCGGAATCGACGCGCACATCGGCGACACGAAATCCCGCCGCAATAAGCGCTTCCTTGAGCGCTTCGAGGTGTGGCTCGACCCGCTCGGCGACGGCAGCCTCTTCGACCCGCATTCCGAAAGTCAGTATCCCATTGCGCCACCCCAACTGCAGACGCGTCGGCCCCAAACCTGAAAGTTCCATGCGTAGAACCAAATCCCCACCATCCTCGCGGTTGTGCGTGTGCTGCCGATAGAGAAATTCGAGCACACTCTCCTCGCCCTCGGAGACAAAGGGGAGCGTGAAGAAATAAACGGGCGGTTCTTCGGCATCCTGTTTGGGTAGGTTCGCGAGCCTCTCCCCGGCAAGCGACTCATAGGCGTTCTGCGTAAGAATCAAGAGCGATGTGAGGTTGGGAGCAAGCCCCAGTAGATCGAGCTGGGCCTGGAGAGCGATGAGATCCTGGTGCAACAGAAGCAGCCTGCCCGCAAGCGATTCGGGCGGCGGCGGCTGCCCCGCAACCAGCACGCTCTCGACCGATTCGCGGTGTTCGGCCTCTTCCTTTTGGAGTTTGTCGGCGAATTTTGAGGTCTCCGCTCCCTCCGCGTCAACCTCCGGGCTCTCTTCCGATTCGCCATCGCCATTCGTCGGCCATTGCTGCCGGTGCCGAGCCAACTCCTCACGGTGATCCTGGAAAGAGTGCCTTCGCGCAACCGGCATGATCTCGTCATCGAGGTCACCCAACTCGCCATCGAGATTCTTGAGCCCATCGAGGATTCGGCCGAGGTTTCGCGAGAAGTTTTGACGGCGCTGCAAGAGCCGCTGGACATCGGCCAAGACCTCCTGGGAGATCGGAAGCTGACGGCCAAGCAAGAAAGCCAACGCCCCCACCTGGGCAGGCTCCATCTGCCCCACGGCGCGAGCCAAGTTGAGAATTAGATCGCGCGTCAGGGGTATTCCGGCAGCGATCAGGGCCGAAGCCACCCCAGCGTTGGTTATGCTGGAAGGGAGCCCGAAGTCGCCCAAGACGCTGGCGGCTCCGCGCGCGGAAACGGTACCCATGGCGGCATCGGCGGCTCCGGCACCGCTCGCGGATTGAGTCAGAGCGATTTGGAGCTGACCGTTCACCATGCGGGCCACGATTCCCCGTCCCACCGGGATTCGGCCCATGCCTAGATCCAGCGGGAATAACCGTCCCCCAAGATTGACCGAGGCGCGACCGCCTCCCAGATCGGCAACGATCCGTCCGACTTGGCTGCCGCCGCTCAAAAGACGTACGAGTGAAGCGTCGGACGCACCGCCCTTGAGGGCTTGGAAGTTAGCGAGAATCGGGTCCATTGTTTTCTTTCCCGGTCTGAGTGTTGAGCAAACTGTGGGCCAAATCAGCGACGCGCTCGGGGTCGGTATCCCCCTCGCATTGATAATAGGCCGAGCGGAGCCCGGCGGGAGCCCATCCCCGGGGGTCGGTCACGAGAAAGACGGCCAGACTGGGGAGTCCCAACGCGGCGGCGAGGTGAGTGGTCCCCGAATCGTTACCGACAAACAACGATGCGGCCGTCATCAAAGCGGCGAGTTCGTCGAGGGAGAGAATCTCAAAAAGCGTTGAACAGTCGGGGAGAGCGCGGTGCAATTCGACGCCCAAGCGCTCCTCATCCGGTCCGACCACGATCCCAGCGTGCAGAGGCCTGGACTCGCGCTCGCATAGCCGGGTGAACGCCTCCGCGAAACGCTCGATTGGCCAGCGTTTGTTCGATGCGCTGGCTCCCGGCGTCAATAATACGAGTTCGGTCTCGTCATGCAACTCGTGCCGCCGCAAGATGGATTTTCCACGTTCGATCTCGGCAGCCGTCACCGGCAGCAGAACCCGAGGATCGCAATCGGTGCAACCCAAAATGCGAGCGGGCGTCAATAGGTGTTCGACGATATGCCCATTCGTTTTCGACACAGGTTCGGGAGGGTGAACGATAGGCAGGGGCACGAGTCTCTCTAGGTTGGCCATGAGCTCGCCTCGCGGGTCCGGCCCGTACCAAAGGACAACCTGAACATCGTCGAACAAGCCGGTGAGCTCGGGAGGAAGAGCCGCCGTGTCTCTTAGGCGGTGCAGCGGGAAGGCCTCGGAAGAGTGCGCTTCATGGGCGAGACCTTCACGTACGAGCAGCCGACACCTTTCGAGATAGCCCACGAGGCGGAGTGTTGCGTTTGAGAACCGTAACCGTAGGGCGCGCAGGACCGGTGCGGTAAGAACGGTGTCGCCGACAGCCCCATTGCGATAGAGGAAGACCGAACGGACAGAGGCCGGGTCCATGCGGTTCACGTTTTCTTGGAGTCGGTTCATCCGCCGCTATTCGTCTTTCTCGGTTTCGCCGGTGAGGTCGAACAAGACGTATCCATTTTGCCGCTCCAGGATCCGCACAGAGGTTCCGCCGTTCGTAGGCTCCCCGAGAAGAGAGCGTTCGGACGTCACAACATACGTTACGCCCAAGCGGCGCATGCCTTCCAGCCAGACCTCGGAGAACGGCTCGGGTACACCTTCGGGGAAAGCCCGGAGGTAGCCGTGCTTGACCTTGGGAATGTAGTTGACACGACAGGGATAACCGAGGCCATAGACGAGATCGTCCGGTCCAAGTTCGGCCCCGACATATCGCACCATGGGCATGGTGGGAAAGCGTGCATCGAGGGCGGTGTTGCGCGCCTCGGCAGTGAGAGCGGGACGGAGAGTTTCGTGGAAGGCGCGGACCTGGTCGACACGGCTCACGCTCCAGGAGGCCAGCGCGAAGAGCAAGAGCATCGGTCCGGCCAGACGCCGGAGTCTTTCGTAACGTGGCTCCACAAGCCAGCGAGCAGAGACGCTCGGCCAGATCAGAACCAGGATCACCGGAGCCAGTAGGAGAGTGGTGACGGCGAAACGGCCATCGTGGTTTCCTGTGCAAAAGAGAAACAAGACGAAGGAGACGGACAAGAACAGGCTGAGGATCCAGAGCGCGTCCATGCGCTGTGACTTTTCGCGCAGGTGTCTCGGAAGAAACAAGACGCCCCCAGCTGCCAATAGAGCCACGAACAACAGGCCATTCCCGCCCAGTGCCAACGCGCCGAACCGGAGTGCGATCCATCCGGGCAGCTGGGCGGCGGTGTAGACCCCAGCCTCGGGCGCGTGCCCGCGAATAAACGCATAGGCGTCACTTGCCGCAGGGCACTGTTCGCCAAAGATCGAAGGGAGCAAGGGATAAACCGGGTTTCCGGTCCATGCGAAGTTGTAGATCAGCCACGGCGAAGCGACGGCCAGCGCCATGGCGGTTACGCCACATAGATTCAGACCGCGTGAAACGAACGAACGCCGTGCGCCACAAACCAGAACCAGCAAGGCCAGAGGTGTCCAAGAGACCAGCCAGGCGACGTATTTCGTGCCCAGCATCATGCCACAGAAGAAGCCGATGGCCAGCACGTCCGACCGGGCAAGCCTTGGCTCGTCTCGCCAAGAGCACCGGATAAGCAAGGTCAACGCGGAGAGTTCCCAGACGGCCCGGATCAGATCGATGTAGCTGACGGTGCTGAGGTAGGAATAGAGCGGGACGGTCGATACCAGGCTTACCGCGAACAACCCGGCGCGCCCTGTAAGCGAGGCGCGGACGAGATCGTAAACGAGCCGCAAGACGACGAGTCCGAATCCCCAATGGAAAAGACGGGTCGCGACATCGTGGGTGAGCGATAGCGGCAACGCGTAGAGCATCTCGCCGTACTTGGGCATGTAGGAGAAGACATGCCAGGTCAACTGGTGAATAGATCCGGTGAGAGTGTAGAGATGCGGCACGTTGAGATGGTAATCATAGGCATCGTGACGGATCTCGGGGGAAAGACAGACCAAGAAGTTGACCGCGCCGACCACGACCGGAACGGCCAGCAAGAGCCAATCGAGGCCAGTGAGACGCTCGGAGCGCTTGGGCCATGGTCCAGTCACAAATCCCGCCACGCCAACCGCCACCCAAGCGGTCCAGAGCACGGACCCTGCCACGAATCCCAACAATCCCATGGCCCCGACGAGTGTGGAGGCCAGGGCCAAAATCGCCAGCGCCAGCGCCAAGCGCAGACCTGTGTAGGCCTCCCACGTGGGGTGCCATCGAGCCAGAAGCCTGGCCAGGCCACCGCAACCGAAGGCAAGCCCCAAGACGACGAGAAGTGCAACCATACCGCTTCGTTCCTCTATCCGTAGAACCGGATCACAAGACTATAGCAATCTCCGAATCAGCGCAGAATCGGCCGTGAAATTCGAGAGCAGGCCCCACGCTCGGTAGGCCATTGGGGACGCGGGGAAAACAGCCGGGTTCACGCTATACTTAATGTATCTCCTAAGAGTTGTGTCCGGTTAGAAAACGCCGAGCGCCCAGCCACCGGGGGCACTTCGTGCGCCCTACGGTTTCTTCCGGCAAACAAGACTTTCGAGAGCCACTCTAACTGGCAAGTAAAGGGGCCGGGAGCCGGTATAGTCACTTATCATTTGTTTCCGGTTCGAATAGAATAGTTAACCTAGCTAAAGAAATATCTTCTTGACTGGAGGTGGGGTGCCAACCCCGATCCAAGCCAACATGCACATTTGCTTCGTGTTTGACAAGAATATCCTCGATCATCAACCGCTTGGGGCGACCTATATCACGGCGTTGTTGAAACAGCACGGCCATACCGTTTCGAGTGTGAACATCGATGGGGAGCACGACTATGTGAAAGCCATCGGTCAACTCGACCCCCAACTTCTGGCGTATTCAGTGGCGAGCAGTTCGGCACACCACTATCAAGAGGCGAACCGGCGGATTAAGAAGGCGTATCCGAAGCTGTTCACGCTGTTCGGCGGACCGCACCCGAGTTACTTCCCGCACTTTCTAGACAGCGACGAAACGATCGACGCGATCTGCATCGGTGAAGGCGAATATCCGACGCTGGAGCTGGCCGATGCCCTCGAACAAGGAAAAGATCATTCGAATATCGCCAACCTGCACTTCCGCATCAACGGGGAGATCAAGAAGAACCCGAACCGTCCATTTCTGACGAAAGAGGTACTGAGCGAACTCCCCTTCCCCGACCGAGACCTGATGCGGCCGTATCCGATTTGGAACTTCCCCACGGGTTTCGTGATGGCGGGGCGGGGCTGTCCCTACGACTGCACATACTGCTTCAACCACGTGTCGCGCGACTTGCAGGAAGGCAAATGGACCCGTCAACGCACGGTGGCCAGTGTGGTCGAGGAGATTCAGTGGCTGCGTGACCGGTACGGCGTCACGTATGTGGCGTTCCAGGACGACACGTTCATCCTCAACCGGCGTTGGCTGCGGGAATTCGCGCCGGTGTACGCGAAGGAAGTCGGCTTGCCCTTCATCTGCAACGTCCGTGCAGACCTGGCGAATGAAGAGCTGGCCGATCTGCTGGCCGAAGCGGGCTGTATCCGTGCAGCCATGGGAATCGAGAACGGCGACGACGAGATTCGGAAGACGATTCTGGCGAAGAATATCACCTCAGAGCAGGTGGTGCGCGCATGCCACCTGCTGCTGGACCGCGGGATCCGGGTCGTCGGTCAGAACATGATCGGCGTGCCGGGCGAGACCCTGGATTCGGTGCTGGCGACGATCGATCTCAACATTCGCGCGAAGGTTCATATCAATATTTTCTCCTTCTTCGCTCCGTTCCCAGGGACGAAATTGGGCCAAATCGCGATGGAAGACGGCTTTTCGGGCGATCTCCGTGAGATTCCCCAGGAGTTTCAGGACCGTATCACCGACTCCCTGGTCTTGGAGCACAAAGAGATCATGGAGCGAATCGGACATTGCTCGCACCTGTTTATCAGCCATCCGACGGTGTTCCGTTTCGCGAAGCTGATGCTGAAAGTGCTGCCCTCCGAATACCTGAAGATCAAGATGTTGGGTGCAATGCGGCGCCTGCGGGACTACATCATGGCCAAAAACGGCGGACGGCTGGCTACACACTGGCACCAACCCCGCTTTGTCGAAGAGCGTATCTTGGAAACGATGGGGCAAGAGCAGCCGAAAACGATTGAGGAGCACATCTCAACCGCGCCGGTGATGGCTCCGGCTCCCCAAACGTCGGTCTCGGCCAGCGCGTAGCGCATCTTCCTCAAGATTGCGTCCCCCCCCCTGTGCCCGAGCCTTTCGGGCACACGACCCGGCATTTCTTTCCTTATCACCCCCCCCGTGGTTGACACATTTGTGGAGTCAAGCATAATATTCCATATCTGAACTTCACAAAATGAATGTCACATTGAGCCACAATGGATAAGGATCTACAACGTACCCTCGAACTTCTGACTCAGATCGAGCAGGACGAGAATCTCACCCAAAACGACCTCGCATCACGCATGGGTGTAGCGATGGGTCTGGCCAACTTGATGATGAAGCGCGTGATCAAGAAGGGCTATGTCAAGATATCCAAGCTCCAGGGGCGAAAAGTGCGCTACCTGATCACGCCGAAGGGCCTTTCGGAAAAAGGCCGCCTGGCCTACGAGTTTCTCAAATACTCATTCCAGTACTATCGCTATCTGCGCGAAGAGATCCGCGGCAATCTTCAGCCTTTCGCCACAGCCGGTCATAAACGGGTCGCCTTCTACGGTAGCGGCGAGCCCGCCGAGTTGGCCTACCTGAGCGCGAAGGAACTGGGGATGGAGGTCGTACAGGTTGTGGATGACGATGCGGATCATCAGCGTGTGGCCGATCTGCCAGT
>CAYTDF010000212.1:0-7990 GCA_964436365.1 uncultured bacterium
GTTTCAGATGGCGTGGCTGTGAAACCGAGGTTGTTGTTAACGATGATATGAATGGTGCCCCCGGTGTGATAACCCTTCAGTTCCGAAAGACTGAGAGTCTCGGAGACCACGCCTTGGCCAGTGAAAGCCGCGTCACCATGAATCTGGATGGGCACGACACGTTTGCGGCGCACATCGTTACGGGCCTCTTGTTTGGCCCTCACAATGCCCTCGATAACGGGATTGACGAGTTCCAGATGGCTCGGATTGGGCGCGAGCGAAAGGTGGATGCTCTTCCCCTCTGCGTTCACGTGGTCGTGGGAGTATCCGAGATGATACTTGACATCGCCGTCGCCTTCAAAACGGTTCAGCATCGCGGTGCCTTCGAATTCGTGCAGGATGAGCTCATAAGGTTTGTCGATTAGATGGGCGAGAACGTTCAACCGGCCTCGATGCCCCATGCCGAAAACCATCTCCTCTACGCCCAGCTCCACACCTGTCTCCACGAGTGTGTCCAACAACACAATCAGGGATTCTCCACCTTCCACGGAGAAACGTTTGTGGCCCAGGTACTTGAGTTGCAGGTATTGTTCGAACATCTCGGCGCGCGTAAGCATCGTCAGGAAGCGTCTGCGCTCGGCTGGGGTCCAGCGGGGATGGTTGAGAATGGGTTCCATCCGTTGTTCCAGCCACGCTTGCTGTTTCTTGTCGGAAATCCCCGTGTATTCCACGCCGAGCGTTCCGCAGTAGGTTGTACGCAGCTTTTCAATGAGATCTCGGAGCGAGCCATCGCAGAGACCTTTGAATCCTGCCGAACCGACCTGTCTGTCGAGATCGGCAGTCGAGAGGCCGAATTCGGAGAGATCGAGCAGTGGATGATTCTTTCGGCTTGGGTTGAGAGGATCGAGGTCGGCGACGAAATGCCCGACCTCACGGTAGGCATGGACCAGTGCGAAGACACCTTTTACGGGGTCGGCGATTGGGGAGGAAGCGTCCGGTACCGCTTCAAGACCGGAATAGGTCTCAGCGTCCATATCCGCAAAGAAACTGGCAGTTGTAGAATCGGACGAGGCCCCGTCTTGTTGGTATCGGTCGTGCAGGAGTTGTAGATAGGTAGCGTTGGCGCCCGGCGTGGAGTCGTGTCGTCTCATCGGCTTCCCCCGCTTCGTCGTACGAGGATTCTTGTTTCCTCGACGTGTCCTTCAAGCAGCAGCTTTCCTCCGGGCGAAAGGCCGAATGCCCAACATTGCAAGCCGCCCGGAGCGGCTTCGCGAAATGCTTATGAAAAACGCCCCCGTCATCAGCCGGAGTCGTGTAAGGTTGATCGGTACGAAAGGTCCGTACAGTGCCCCTCACGAAAACGGTTTCGGACAGAGCGCCGTTTCTGTATCTATTGCCAACACTCTATGTACGTTGGGTCGGTTCGCAAACAGTCATATACCGTTTCGATCCCAATTCTCCGCTTGGATGGATCAACTCTGAAGTCCCGGTGGGTCAAACGAATTTCGGATGACGCTCTTTCAGCAGCCGTACGACCTTGCGGATGTCTTGGGCGCGTTCCGTGGGACAGACCAACACGGCATCCTTTGTGCTCACAATTGTCACTCCCCGAAGGCCTAAGGCGGCTACCGCGAACCGACTGGAACCTTCAGCGTTATAAACGAGGCAGTCGTGGGTATCGATCAGGATTGGATCGCCCTTGGAGACATTTCCGTCTCGGTCTCTGGGATAGACTCGCTCGAGTGCGTCCCAAGCCCCCAGATCGTCCCATTGAAATTGGGCCGGAATCATCGTGATCTTCGTCGATTTCTCCATCAAACCAAAATCAATGGAGATATCCGCCAAGCCTTCGAAGACGCGGTCCAACCGGCCCATAGCCGCCTCGTCTCCTTTCTGGAAACAATCGGCCATCTCACGTGTCGCCATCGCCAAGGTTGGCATGGTTTCGTCAAGTTCTGCGAGGAAGACGGGGAGTCGCCCAAAGAACATTCCGCTGTTCCAGAAGAAATTTCCGGTGGAAATGAAGTCTTCCGCCACCTGCCGGTTCGGCTTCTCCCGGAAACGCGCTACGGGGATCGGCGCGTGCGGTGTGGCATCGTCGTACGCGCCATCCGCGACCTCGATATACCCGTAGGCGGTTTCGGGACGCGTGGGATGAACGCCGATCGTGATCAGCTTGTCTTCATTCTCGGCGGTTTTGAGTGCCACGGATACGGTCTTGCGGAACTGCTCTTCAGTTTCGATTAGATGGTCGGCGGTCAGCACCGCCAACGTGATGTTACTCAGGCGGCCCGGGTAACGCGCCATACATTTGGCCAGGGTCAGCGCCAAGCAGGCGGATGTGTTCCGCTTGTGGGGCTCGGCTATCACATTCTCGGCTGGAAGGTCGGGAAGGCCTTGCTGGATGACCTGCCGCAGAGATCGGTTCGTCACCACGTGGATACAATCGAGGGGGATTAGGGGCTCAATTCGGCTTACGGCCGTTCCCAAGAGTGAGCGGCCATCATCCAGCAGTTGAAGGAGCTGCTTCGGACGGTTGCTCCGCGATAGAGGCCACAGCCGCTCGCCATACCCCCCGGCCATGATCACGCCTATCCGGATCCGCCCAGAAGTTTCCGTGATGGGCTCTCGGGAGCCGCTTCCCGCCTCACTGCTACCGATCATTTGCCTTTACACCTTTCGCTGGCTGTGGGGGCCGCTCCCGCTCTCATGGTGCCTCTCGCAAGGTGGGCATGCCGGAAGTGTCAAGTATATCGCACAATCAGACTCACCTGTGAGCGTACGAAATACCCGCGGTGCATAACACGGGGCCGAGATTCCCATATCCCAGGGATGCACGGCTTTGTGTCATCACGACATCCGCAGTTGGCGGTCGACTCCACCAACTCAGGGGCAAGAATCGTCTCCCACAATGCGACCGGCAGCGATGGCATTTTTGTTGGAATGGGATTTTCCCTGCTCGATACCGACGGTCTGGACCTCCCGGGCCGGAACGAAGGCATCGATCTCTACCTCGCCTTTGAGACGGATGGAGAAGTGAGCACTGGCGCGGATAACCACGATGTCGCCTACGACCCCTTCAGCGAGCGGTACATCATCGTTGGGAGATGGGGCAGTGTGGTACAAGGCGCTGCTGTGAAAGTCACCTCCAGCTACGGTTCGGTGGATGTAGCGGACTGGATGATTCGCTAAAGACAAGCGGTCAAGAGCGTTTCGAACCAACGTTGAGTCTTACGAGTGGGCCGTACCCTTTTGGGTGCGGCCCCTTTTCTTCCCGAGGATTCCCAAAAAACGTGCCAATCAGGCTTCTTCCGAGATTCTATGGAGTTGCCGTCGATACGACACGTAGTGTTCGTAAGGGATGGTGGCGCGTACGGTGTCGTCTACGCCCGGGAGATACCGGCCCGACTCAAGGAGAGGAGGGAGTTTGCTTTCCAACTCTCGATGTATCGCTTCCTCGCCCGACTGTAGTGCGGCGTTGTCGATACCGCCGAGAAGCGCCAGTTGTGGCCCGAACTCTTCACGGACCTGCACGTAGTCTACTCCCGCCGCGCAGGCCTGGTCGACACAGAGACCATTCATCCCCACGTCCAGCCAGAGCGGTATCAGATCGAGAATCCGGCCGGAAGACCAGATAAACCGGTGGCGGATGCCATGATGTTGAAGCCGCTCGCAGATTCGGCGGTAGGGCGCTTCGAGCAGGCGCCGAGCCATGACCGGGGAGATCACTAGGCAATCGTTGGAGGCGATCGGCTCGTAGAAGACCGCATAGTCGGGGGCGACGCGCGCGCAGATCTTGTCGATCATCGCTTCAAGGTAGGTCGTGTAGGTCTCGATAACGTGTTCTGCATCTCGTGGCCGGTCGATCAAGAATTGAAGCACGGGGACGAAACTCGCCGCGTTGCGGATCCCCAAGACTTGGAACATACCCTCGTGCCAGGGCTCGAAACTGATCAGGTGGGTGCGGTTTGATGCGGCTTCGCTCCAGGTCTCCCAGTCTTCGGGGAGACGGCGCGGATCCTGTGCGTCGTACCAGTGGTAGGGGCGATTCCAGATCGCAGCGGGGTCGTCGGGTGGGTCGAATTTGCGCATCTGTACTGGAACCGATTCATGAAGGTCCAGTTTGAAGTGGGCTTCTGGCGTGCTGTCGCCGAGTTCACTCCGCCACAGTTCGATCGTTTCCGGTGCGAATTTGGACTCGATACGCGGTATGCGGTCCACGGCATGGCCGTCCAAGTAGTTCACAAGACGCTCTCGTGCGTTCATTCGGTTCTCCCTGCAAGCCACAGTTTTCCAAGCCTGGCCGATTCTCTGGGCATCGTGTGCTGTCATCCTAGGTCCCCAAGGGCTCCTTGTCCATCAGGCGGCGTGGATTCCGAATTTCCGTCAGTCATTCCGCCCGATTCGGGTTACTTTCGTTTAGGCTTTGCGGTAATCTCTTGCTGCTTACAGCGTGCGGCCGGTCCGCATGAGTCGTGGCAGGCAATCCCAACTCCAGCGCGCGAGTTTTTGAAAAGAAGGAGAACTTAAGGAATGGGCGTCAATGTCGAATCGCTTTGCAAAAAAGCCCTAGAAGAGAACGGTGGTTTGCTACGTCTGGCCCCAACATGGGTGCCACGATCGTTTTTGCATCCAGGAAGACGGATCAAACTCCACCCGAACGACCTCTACGCACTTGGAGCCCACCGGGGCGGAATCGATGAGCGGTGGTTCGCTTCCACAACCCACGCCGACAATGAAGGCGCGCCTCCCGACGAGGGCATGAGCTATGTTGTCCACGATGGGGAGCGTTTCTTGTTGAAGGACGCTGTGGAGGCTTGCGGCGCCGACCTGGTCGGCACGGATATCTGGGGCAAGTACGGCCGCTGGCCCATCTACAGCAAGTACTTCGATAACATGGGACCGATCCCTCATCACCTCCATCATACGGAAGAGAAAGCCCAGAACGTTGGCGCGGCCGGGAAGCCGGAAGCCTACTACTTCCCTCCCCAACTCAACTACGTCGGCAACAACTTCCCCTATACGTTTTTCGGTCTCGAACCTGGTGTTACCCGAGCCGATGTTCGGCGCTGTTTGGAGCGGTGGAGCGAAGGGGATAACGGAATCCTCGATCTCACCAAGGCCTACCGGCTGACACCGGAGACCGGATGGTTGGTCGACCCGGGAATTCTGCACGCACCGGGCTCACTGGTGAGCTACGAGCCGCAGTGGGGCTCGGATGTCTTCGGGATGTATCAGTCCATCGTGGAAGGCCGTGAGGTATCCTGGGACCTGCTAGTTAAGGATGTCCCCGACGACAAGAAACAAGACCTCGAATACATTCTGGATTTGATCGAATGGGACAAGAACGTCGATCCGAACTTCCGTGATAACCATTTCCTCATGCCGATTCCTGACGGCGATACCGCCGGGCAGGGCTATGTGGACCGCTGGGTGGTTTACGGCACGATCGACGGTGAGCAGCTCTTCTCAGCCAAGGAATTGACGGTTGAACCCGGTGCGAAAGTTACGATTAAAGATAACGGCGCGTCGGGCCTGATCCTGAATCAGGGGCAAGGACGTATCGGGAACCTCCGCGTGCAGAGCCCGGCAATGATCCGTTTCGGAGAGATGACCGAAGATGAGGTGTTTATTACCGCTGATGCCGCACAAGCCGGTGTGACCTTCGAGAATCACTCGGAGACCGATCCGCTTGTCTCGCTCCGATACTTCGGACCGGATGTAAACCCGAACGCCCCCGCGGTCGGCGACTACAAATAAGGAGCCTTACCCAAGGGCTGGAAACGAACATAGATGAAGTGTGGCTGAAACCTTGTTGCCAGGCGTAACATTCCTGGGTGGCGGCCAGACTACTTCGAAAGACTTTCTCTGGGAGAAGAAACATGAAACGCATATCACTTGGATCGTGGTGCGTAACCATCGGTCCGTACGAAAAGAATCCCGTGGCGTGGGATGTGGTTTTGAGCGAACTCAAGCGGCTGAACTTTGACGGCGTGGAGCTGGGCGGATTTGCGCCCCATCCCAACCCGGATGACATGCCCGAAAAAGAACCGCGCGACGCGCTGGTTCAGCAGATGAAAGACGTTGGGCTGGGGTGGTCGGCTCACGTCCCCAACCTATGGGGCGAGAAACTCCTGAACACAGACGATAACTCGGGGTATCTGGCCAATTTCCGCAAGAACCTTCAGTTCTGTGTCGATGTCGGCATACCGGCCATCCGTGTCGATTGCGTCCAACCTCCGACGATGCTCGAAGAGATCGGCGAGGATACGGCGCGCAAGCGTGTCGTCGAAACGTGGAAGACCTGTGCCCAAGAGTCGGCGGACTCCGGTGTTCGCTTGACTTGGGAGTTCGAACCCGGGTTCGCTTTCAACAAACCTTCCGACGTCTTCCGCATTCTCGACGAAGTCGATCACGACAACTTCGGCGTCATGCTGGACACCTGCCACGCCCACATGGTGGCGGCGGTCGGCGCCCGGCAGCCCGGAGCCAAGGAGATTCTCCCCGGTGGGGCGTTGGAATTCATCGAGAAGCTGAGTGGGAAGATCAACCACATTCACCTTATCGATTCCGACGGGACTCTGCATGGCGACGAAACCTCCACGCACGCACCTTTCGGTGACGGCACGCTGGATTTCGATGTTCTCGTTCCGGCGTTGAATAAGGCAGGTTGCCCTCACGACTGGTGGACAATCGACCTCTGCTTCTGGGCCGAAGCCTGGGACGTGGCCGAACGCTGCAAGAAGAGTGTGGACGAGCTGAACGCAAAATACGGAGGATGACCGGAAATGGCTAAGAAAAAAATCAACGTTGGCCTTATTGGGGCCGGTTTTATGGGGCGGACACACTCCAATGCTTACCGAAAGGTCAATCAGTTCTTCGAACTGGAGGCCGAGCCGGTTATGAAGGCACTCTGCGCACTCCCGGAAGAGACGGCCAAATCGTTTGCCGCGAACTGGGGATGGGAGAGGGCCGAAACCGACTGGCGAAAGGTCGTCGAGAGCGATGACATTGACCTGATCGACATCTGCACGCCCAACAACTTGCATCACGACATCGCTGTCGCCGCCGCCAACGCGGGCAAGATGCTGGTGTGTGAAAAGCCGCTGGCGATGAGTGCGGTCGAAGGCAAGGCGATGACCGAGGCGGTCGAGAAGGCTGGAATCGCCAATATGGTCTCGTTCAACTACCGCCGCGTTCCCGCCATCACGCTCGCTAAACAACTTGTAGACGAGGGCCGGATCGGCCGGACGTTTCATTATCGGGCGCTCTATCTTCAGGACTGGACGATCAGCCCCGACGTGCCGCAAGGTGGCGATACGCTGTGGCGGCTGGATGCCGATGTGGCTGGAAGCGGTGTGACGGGCGATCTTTTAGCCCATTCCATCGACACTGCCATGTGGCTCAATGGACCGATCACGGAAGTCTCAGCGATGACGGAAACGTTCATCAAAGAACGCGCCATGCAGGACGATCCCAGCCAGCGCAAGGCGGTCAAGATCGACGACGCTTGCGCGTTCTTGGCCAAATTCGCGAACGGCTCGTTGGCGACCTTCGAGTCCTCGCGCTATGCGCGTGGCCGCAAGAACTTCAACACGTTCGAGATGAATGGCGAGAAGGGCTCCGTCTACTTCAATCTCGAAGATCCGCATCAGTTGGATTTCTTCGACCACGGTCTCGACGCCCACGTGCACGGTTGGCAGAAGGTCATGGTGACCGATTTCGAGCATCCCTATATGGACAAGTGGTGGGTGCCGGGCTGCACGATTGGCTACGAGCATACCTTCATCCACGGCATGGCCGATTTCCTCAAGAGTCTTGAGGAAGGTGAAGAGCCCGTACAGCCGAATTTCCGTGAAGCGTTGGCCACACAATACGTTTGCGACACGGTTTTGGCTTCGGGCAAGTCCGGTAAATGGGAAACGGTTCCCAGCGGCTAGACGGCGAAACGACAGACTCTAAGACATCATGAAACCCCGGCGGATTTTCCGCTGGGGTTTTTTATTCGTAC
>CAYTDF010000213.1:0-5654 GCA_964436365.1 uncultured bacterium
GGACCTGCAGGAAGTCGCCGCAGAGGGCTCCTGCATTTTGGCCACCATCAGAACTAAGCTGGAGACAAACAACGCCCGTATCAGAGGCACTTACGTTAAGAACTGCCTGCGAGTTGGCCAAGACACCGTCGGTGATGTTACCCATGCCGATGTTATCGGTTGCAGACTCCACAACGAATGCCGAGGCGTAATTGTCTGTCTCAACTCGGAAGTCGACCTTGTTGGAGGACCCCTCGTTAACGACAACCTCACCGCTGGAAGGAGCGACTCGTAAGTACTCCACCGAAGAAGCAGCGCCTGCGCCCTGTCCCTTGAAGATGACGTCCTTGGCAGCCGTCGACTGCGACAGGATCATATCACCGGAGCTGTGGTTCAGGAGGAGCTTACTGTCTCCGTCGTCCTTAAAGTTCCAGTTACCAGCAGCTGCGTCAAGGACGATGTTCGTCGCAGCGTCTAATGTGAGCGCTCCGGCAGCTGTCTTAATTTCAGCAGCCTGGTTAAAGTCAAGAAGTGAACCTGTAACATGCACGTTCTGATGAATGTGACCCGCGGCCACGTTGGTAAAGGCGCTCGTTCCCGTGCTGTTCTTGCCGGTAATGCGCCCAATTGCTCCTGCGAATTGACCGAGGATACCCCCCAGGTCAGTCTCCGCTATAGCGACCACGCTAGCTGCACTACTCTGTGAACCCGAGTACGCAAGGTCCATCATGGAACCTGACAGCTGTGGTAGCCTTAATTGAGTTTTACTTGCCATTTTTATAATCTCCTAAAAATAAATGTCAGTTAAAATAGTACATCAACATAACCGCACAGCTACATAACTGGTACACAACGGAACAACGAACAGCTAAAAACTGGAACTGGCGGGACGTAAGACTAAACAGGACGGTAAAAAACAGTACAAGCACAGAACGTGGACTGAAACTAGGACCGGGCCGCCGATGGCGGCAGCCTCAATTCTTATATATGCGCTTCTTGAGGATTTTTATGAAATTATCGAACATTGGAAATTCACTGGTCAGGAACTCCAGATGAAGGGCATCGGCCTTGCTGTCGGGATCCTCAAAGACAAACTCAAAGCGACCGGTATTGGTCCGCGTTGCACTCAGCAGGCGAAGGCCTCGCATGCAGAGAAACGCGGAGAATGCCAAGTCTGACGTTAAGTATTTCATAGTCCCCGAAGTGCTCCGCGTGCCATATTCCTAAGTATCAAATTTTTGCGTACAGTCATCAGTTTAATACGGATAAGTCGCCAATAAAACGTCGTCGATCTGCGGAATGGTGTCAGACGCAAATGTGATGGTAGTTCCACTTATAGTAAAATCATTTGATGCACCGCGGGTCATCAGCTGGCCATTCACGAACACCATCACCTTCGAGTCGGCGTTGGGTGCAGTACTAAGCGTGAAAGTATCATTGACACCATTTATCGTGCCAGATAGTGTCTCATTAAATTGGAAGGTAAGATTTCCTCCGGAAGCCGCAGTTGAATATGTGGCAACAAGTGTATCCGTAGACTCAGGAATATTGGCAGCTGCCAAAAATGTTATGGTAGCTGTGGACAGCGTATAGTCCTCCGAAGCTCCCTGGGTTAAGAGCTGGCCATTAAGGTACAACATGAGACTGTCTGATGGACTAGGGGCATCGGCCAATGTAAAGGTAACGTTAGAACCATCCATGGTGCCAGTAGGCGTCTCATTAAATGTCATGACGTTTTTAATAGCGTCAGTGCTGGCATGAATGAATACCTGGCCATTAGATCCTGTGGTAATGGTGACATTGTTCCCACCAACGAGGTAAGAGTCGCCAGTGGTAAGCTGCGTCAAGGATCCACTCAAGTTGGTCACTGACATGGTATTGGTGGTCTTGTTAAAGGTGAATGCTGAATCGCCGTTAAAGCTTCCTCCATCATTAAACTGAACTTCTGTGGTGTTCCCTCCCGGATTTCCAGCACCTCCTCCAGCGGCAGTAATTGTTATGGCACCATTTGAAGCGCTTGCCACTGTTATATTAGACCCGGCTATAATATAAGAGGAGCCATCAATTAATTTAGTAAGAGAACCACTAAGACCTGCGTTGAATTTAGCGGACCCCGTAGCTGTAAAATCAGAGATAGCTCCCGACAGATAGAGCGGGCCAGTAAAGGTAGAGTCACCTGAAGCTATCAGGGAACCTGAGGTGCTTACATTTGACCTAAATCCGACCTGGCCCGTGAACTGTGAGCCTGAAAGGCTTGCGACTACAGAGTTATCGACTGTAAGGGTAACATCTCCAGAGGAACCTCCTCCGGTCAAACCAGTGCCAGCCGTGACGCCAGTTATGTCACCTGCCTGGCCAGATATAGTGACCTGACCATTTGAGGCAGAGGTGATGGTAATGTTATCCCCTGCTGCCAGGTAAGATGTTCCATTTACAAGCCTTGTCAGGGAACCGCTCAGGCCTCCGGAGAAGTATGAGGAGCCAGTTACACTTAACTCTTCATCTACACCAACACCTCCCGTGAACTGTGCTCCGCTAACTGTCGCAACGATCGAGTCATCGATGGAAAGAGTGACATCACCCGAACTTCCGCCTCCGCTGAGGCCGGTTCCAGCCGTAACACCGGTGATGTCTCCCGCAAGACCAGTAATGGTAACCTGACCGTTTGAAGCGGAAGTGATGGTAATGTTATCCCCTGCTGCCAGGTAAGATGTACCACCAACGAGTCGTGTTAAGGAACCACTCAGGCCCCCAGAGAAATACGAGGAACCTGTAACACTAAGGTTATCCTGGAATCCGACCTGTCCTGTGAACTGTGTGCCGCTGACTGTGGCGGCAACAGAGTCATCAATTGCCAGCGTGACCTCTCCTGAGGCTCCCCCACCCGTCAAGCCTGTGCCTGCTGTAACTCCTGTTATATCACCGCCGCCGCCACCTGATGCAGCAATTGTCACCTGACCATTCGAAGCAGATGTGATCGTCACATTGCTGCCTGCGACTAGATACGAAGTCCCGTCGGTCAACGCTGTCAGTGATCCGCTCAGTCCTGCGCTGAACTTAGCGGAGCCGGTTGCAGTAAAATCTGAAACAGAACCTGACAGGTAAACAGGTCCAGTAAACGTAGAGTCACCAGAGGCTACTAAGGATCCTGAGGTACTTATATTCGACCGAAATCCTACCTGACCTATGAACTGTGAGCCGGAGAGGGTGGCCACAACAGCATCGTCAGCTGCGAGCGTAACGTCACCCGAGGCACCTCCACCGGTCAGGCCTGTTCCGGCCGTAACACCAGTTATGTCACCCGCCTGACCTGCGATTGTCACCGATCCATTTGAGGCAGATGTGATCGTCACATTGCTACCTGCCACCAGATAGGACGATCCATCCGTAAGTCGTGTAAGCGAACCGCTCAGTCCTGCACTAAACTTGGCCCGACCCGTGAATACCGACCCCGACAAGGTGGCAACCACAGAGTCATCGACGGACAGCGTTACGTTACCTCCGGCACCACCATCTGAGGAATCTATTCCAGCTCCTGCCGTCAGGACCCTCTCATTTGACAGCGATCCGGTGGTGGAGAGCACCACATAAGAAGCGGCAGGATCACCTGCCCCAGAGCCTCCACCGATAGAAGCACTAAGCATATTACCGGTATAGGCAAATGCCTTAGCGAAGGCCGGTAGCTGGGTGCTCTCATAATCCTGGACAAAGACCACCCCATTATAGTAGTCAACCATCCAGTCAATTTCATCGGTAAGAGAGATCTCATTTCCAATACCGCCAGAACCGTCGTCCTCATAGAGTTTTATTACGTAAGGATTCGGTGAGTTGCCAGAAAAGGAGGGTCCAATTAGCTGGAGGCTACCCGATGTCTGGTACAGGAACTGTCCATTCGTAAATGGAAATGTCCCAGCCTTGGAGTTGCTGGAGCTTGTCTCATAATCACCGGCGAGCTGGAGCGCGTAGGCGTGAGGCCCAGGATCCTGTGCCCCATCACCACCGCCACCTGTATCGTTAGCATCATAAGTCGTGCCTGCCAACGCAGATGCAGTCAAGATGATATATTCAGCTGTCTCCTGAATGGAGTAGAGGCTTCTTGTGGCAGCCCTCGGTATATTTTCACCAAAAATTGTCTGTGCGGACAGCTGATTGACTGAGGGGATTGTCTCCTCATTTTCAGTGAAAATATTAGACGTATTAGCAAAACCAAGTGCCTTCTTAAAAAGGAACTGGATTTGTGTTCTGTCAGTCTTGCCTGCCATCTACGTCACCTAATACCCAATCGTGATACGTGTTAGGTACCCCGTCCAGTCCTCGTGGGCACTTATTCTTATAACCATTTGCTCGGCCCCTGAGATAGTTCCGGCCAGCGATGTACCATTGAATGAAAGCGCGTTGGCAGTGCCATCTGACACTACTGCTGCGGTAAGGGAGCCTACAAGCCCACCGTCTCCATTTGAGGTGTTACCAGATCCGGCCGTGGGGCGGCCCAGGTCCAGATAACCGGTATCACCAGGAATTTTAACATCGACAAAAATGTTCTTATTTGCACCAAGGGTTCCCTGGTTAAGCCCAGCTCGACCAACAATCGTTGCATCTCCGTAAAGGGTAACAGTTATGCTACCAACATCATTAGTGGTATTATTCTCAAACCTCCTGTAATAGTCCCTCACGGTCTCGCTGAGGGAGGTGTAATTAACATTATCGTTTGGTCCCTGCAAGTCACCACCATCAGCATAATTCCTAAAGTCCCCTGAAGAACCGCCCTGCGCTGGTGGAATAAGATACGAATTATATGTCAGCAGGCCTGTCTCATATGTGGAGGCGCTAGCGTCATTAACTGACTGCTGGGAATTCCATCCGCCGGACCCAATCGTAGACTGTAGAAGATAGGTTCCCGACTGAATCCTGAAATCCTCACGTGTAAAGTACTCGTTGGTATACAGGTCCGAGGTTAGAGATGCTGAGTGCACCAGGAAATTATTCTTAGATTTTTGGGTAGACGTAACGTTAGACTTTAATGGATGCTTAACTGTCACCTGCGATGAGGCAGTGTAGTTTGATGTACCATAGGTGCCAGGTACTGCCGATGACCGGCTAAAGGTGACTGACGCCGATACGAAAATATCTTCATCCTGAGAGTCGGCTGAGGATAATAAATCTGGTAACGTACGTGAGGTGGAACTCACCGTTCCGCCACTTACACCGGTACCGTTGACCGTGATGCTATCAACTGTCAGATTGCTGACTGACGTTGTTATACCACCTGAAGACCTCCAGAAAACATTCTTATACACATTCGCAACCTGTGCAACGTAACTAGATGAACACGCAGTAAAGTACTTAATCCCAGACTGGTAGTATAGGGAGGATCCGGAGAAATTGTGAAGAATTTCATTCGAGGATGCTAGCGCATCATTGTTAGAATCATTCACCCACTCGACATAATTGGTCGTGGTGGTGCCGCCCGGTGCAACATGACTAACACGCACATAGTTCCACCCCTGTCGCTGGTCGTCAGTGTCTACCTTAAATCGACCGGTTCGATATATTTCTGTATAGTCGGAGACATTATTTCCGTCATACTCTCCAGCCGCTGGTGTGCTCATGTTGGTAAATCCTGAGCCGTTCGAGTTCAGGTCGGAAGCACCACCCGACCCAGGATTGCCAGAACC
>CAYTDF010000213.1:5664-7967 GCA_964436365.1 uncultured bacterium
TCAGTTGCGTCGTCTGAATAACGGAGCCATTCACCTCCAGGCGAAGCTCTCCATTTAAGGCATCACCAAAGGCGTTGGCTGTGTAGCTCGGCGTGTTGGAGGAGACATCCTCATTGAGGTCGCCAGTTATATCGACTATCGCGGATGAGCCACCGAATGCAGCCCTTCTTAAGTTATTACCGGATGTAGTTGTAGTGTAGCTTCCGTTTATATCGACGGCGCTACCTATGCCTGCCCCGGAACCGACATCTGTGTAGCTCGTTATACCCTTAGAGGAACCGAATGACAGCTTAACGCCAGTACCGTCTTCGTCACAATCCACATCATCGAGGTCAGGTGCTGTTGTCGGTGCACCTCCAGTGCCAGCTCCAAACGTCGCAGATACCTGGCTTACATTGCCGGTCCATGTTGTGTTAGCTTCAATTTTAAGCATCACATATTCATTATTGGCCAAAGACTGTGAACCGAACGTGGCGATATTAGTTGCATCCAGTGAGCTGTCCAAAGAACCCTCAAGGCAGCCGGCGCCATCGCCATAACTTTCAAGAGCAAAAGCCTGTGACAGATCCAACCATCCAGTTTCATAAGAGCCATTTGAGGGAAGCTTCATCAGCACACTAATTCCGGACACCCCCAAAGCGGCACCCTGCTGAGTAATCGTGCTACTGCCATTCATCACAAGAGAAAGATCTCTTACCGCACCACCGGTTTCGTTCTTAAATGACCTATAAAATGTTCTCAAGCCTGCTAAGGAACTATAATTTGGGTTGGATGTCGGCCCGTAGGTAATACTCCCACCCTCAGCCGTATTTCTAAAGTCTCCAGCCATCGAATTATTGATGGGAGATTTTAATGAGCCGTAGAAGAAGATGTGGCCATCAGTCTGGTCTGCGGCGGCGGACATGTGAAGGTTGGAATCCCAGACTGATCCAGCGCTAGTTACATCAGCCTGCGCATCATATGAGGCGGAAACAAGCCTGTAATTTTCACGACTGAATGTCTCACTCTGTAGCGTTGAATCGTTGGAGGCTGTGTAGAGGAGTATACCTCCTGTGTCGGCTGAACCTCCATTTGTTAGGTTAGATTTTAGTGGATGTGGAACGGTTACTGATGCCGTCAGGCCCTGGTTTATCAATTCGGTTACTGAGATGGTTGCCGAACCTGTCAGCCTTAAAACCTTAGTGTTATCCTCTCCAGATCCATAGTCAATTATGGGAATTCCACTGCTGCCAATTGTGCAGTTAGTAGGAGTATAGGAGGCACTAGCGTCGTACTGATACACATTTCGATAGACGTTCGAAACATCCACCTTGTAATTGGTTGTTCCGGAGGTGTAGTACTCTACTCCCGACGCGAACAGGCCCCTCCCAAGATCAAAATCCTCCCATCTTTCGTTAGCTGCAGACAGCGCGTTACTATTAGAATCATTAACCCACTCGGTGTAATTTGTGGTAACAGTGTTGCCTGTCATCACGTGCAGGACACGTGCGTAGTTCCAACCATTTTGTTGGTCGCTGGTGGACACCACAAACTTACCCGTCCTATGCCGAAATGCGACCAATGTATTTCCATTCTCAAAAACCGCTGATCCGGTCTGTGAGAAAAATATGAAGCCGGAATTGTTAGAATTAACGTACTCACCGGTTCCTGATCCAGGCACTCCTGTACCGATTGAGCCAACCGTAAGATCAATCTCCTTTATGGTTGAGCCATTTACCTCCAGGCGAAGGACCCCAATCTCCGCATTACCAAAGGATGATGTGGTGTAATTTGTATTTCCATTAGTGTAGTTATTGGGTGATATATCGGCATTAAGGACACCCGTTATGTGTGTGTCCAAAGCAAACGTGGCCGCTCGGATATTATTGCTTGCGGTGACGACAGTGTAGAGGCCATTTATATCAACAGCACTTTCGAGACCAGCACTTGATCCCACAGAGGTGTATCCTGCAACGGCTGAGGAGGCACCGAATGAAAGGCTCGCAGACACCCCAGTCTCGGCGGAATTAATATCGTCCAGGTCAGGAGCAGGTGTTGGCGAAAGTGCCTTTAAGACCTCATTAAACTTATCAATAGCCGTACCGATGGGCGTAGAAGTGGTGAAGTCTGGAAACAACCCATCGGTATAGGTTCCATCCTCCGCAGCTCCGATGGCACCAGTAACGGCAATATTGCCAGATCCAAGGTCCTGCACCAGCCCCATTAACGACAAGTCTATGCTGCTAACGCTGCTCGCCGAAGTAGAGCCCGATGACACTGAAATACTTCCCCCACCGGAGGCCGCAATTGTCACCAGGCCATTG
>CAYTDF010000214.1:0-7954 GCA_964436365.1 uncultured bacterium
CGATTTCATAGTGGTGGGCTGTGGGGACGACCACGCTGGCGGCGTCGATCCCAGCGAGTTCGTCGATGGACTGCAGAGCGGGTACACCGTGGCGTTCGGCGACGGTCCGATCGTTCTTGGGATCGGTGTCAACCACCGCGACGAGTTCGGTTTCGGGATGTTCCGCGTAGACCCGGGCGTGATGCTGGCCTAGAGAGCCCGTTCCCACAACGGCGACTTTGAGTTTGGCGTTTTCAGACATAACGTCATTGTAGGCGCAAGTGCCCCGGTTGCACTACCGCTGTAGAGCCGGCCTGCCGAACGTGAGATTATGACGCGCGATATTGACGGTCTAGTTGAGACTCAAGGGATGGGGGCTGACCCACTGAAAAGGCGCATGCACCCGCCGTTTGCGGCTGTTGCGCGCGTGATATTCCTCAACGAAGCGGAAGAAGAGCTCGGCGCGGGTGGGCACGTGGAGCTCGAATAGGATGTGCTGCTTGTCACTAAGATCGAATGGAAGCAGCGCCGCCAAGACATCGATCATCCTCCCCAACGAGAGAGACGATTCGAGCACCCGGCGTACCCGGGGGCAGTCACCTTGTTCCATGGCGCAGAGCTTTTGACTGAGAGCGCAGAGCTGAGTGCGGAGAGCCAACAGCATATCCGCACCGGTGTGAGTGTGGCGGTCTTGGAGTAGCTCGACACGCACGGAATCGTAGGGCATCTCGGTGGGCATCACCTCGCCGACATGGACACGGTTCAAACCCATTAGCAGAATGTCCGAATGGCCGTCCTCCACCGGTCTGTGTTTGATGATACGCCCCATACAGCCCACAGGGGCGGAGAGGGTCAATCCATCGGCCACCACCCCTTTGGACAAGGAGGTCTGGTTAGGGGAGCGGCAGGATTGGACACGATCGCTGGGAGCCGAAGAGGATAGACGTTTCCATTCGGGGCCAAGCAGGGCGACCGCTACCAACTGTTCGCCCTCCCAGACCTCATCGACCATGGCTAGTTCGTGGGAGTGCTCGACATGCAACGCCAAGAGCGTCTGCGGAAAAAAGACCGCGTTCTGCAGGCCGAATAGCGGCAACATATCGTCAAAAGGATCGGAATCGTCCTTGGTTTGTGACATTAGAGTCTCTCTCGGAACTTTCTTGCGCTGGGGGCGCGTGAAACGCCTCTCCCCTCGCGGACCGGTCGTCCGTTTCAGCGCGTTACTCTCTAGTTATGAGTCTATCCAAGCAATCCGATGGACGAAGCTCCCCCCGAGGGGCGCGCCCATCCCATCCTCCAGAAATCCGCTTCACCTCGAATCAGGAGTCCTCAAAGGAGTTTGTCGATACGACACATCCGTGATAGCCTTTGTTCTCGGCGGAGAAAGCGGAGAGTTGCCTTCTTTTCTTGGGGGGGAACGAAGGAAGAAAGGTTGGTTGTACTGTGCGTAATAGAAGGCCTGGTTTTACGCTTATCGAGTTGCTCATTGTTGTCGCCATCATCGGCATTCTTGCCGCTATTGCCATACCCAATTTCGCAAATGCGCGTCTGAGAGCCCGGATCGCGGCCATCGAGGCGGATTTCAACGCTCTGGGCACCGCCTTCGGTATGTATTTGATCGACTCTAACGGATTCCTTCCGCAGTGGACGAAGTTGGGGTGGGAGGGAGCCTGGTACCGGTTTACGAGCCCAATTGCGTATATCGGCACCGTCCCGCTCGACCCTTTCGCTCCGAATCCAGGCATCTCCCAGACAATGACCTCGGAATTCTGGTTCTATGAGTACGCCGGGTGTTCGAGCAAGATCCCCATGTTTCGACCCGTGGCCAAAGGCAAGGCCAGCGATTTCGTCTTTGCGAGTTACGGGCCGGACCAAGACGACGACACCGACCTGATCCAGGATTATCCTTTCAGTAGCCGGTTTGTGCCGTTCGATATGAGCAACGGGCTGCGAAGTGACGGCGACGTTCTTCACGAGACCGCACCCGGTCTGAACCGAGTTCGCGGATAGCGAGCGCGCGCGGATCCGCCACCGCTTCAGGGGTGTCTTCTTGCCCTGCCGCGCTGTTTTCGTCTCGTTTTCCCGCTCGTGGGGGAGGCTTTGGGCCTTCGCGGGCGGTGGATAGTATCAGAAACGCTCAGCACAGGTTCACAAATGACTTGACTCCTTGGGCAGGGGTGGTATATTATTATACTGAGCAGTTGTGCGGTCGGCGACACGCGCGGGATGCGTGGGCACCTCTTCTGGGCCCCGTCCCACTGAAACCTTCCGATCCTCCGCCGCGCCACAAAAGTAATCCGAGATGTTTCGTGAGCGGTCTCATATGGGGCCGCTTGGATTTTGTTGCGCCCCGTTCGGCGCAGCACGTTTCTCCATGTCTTCTTCTGGACCTGTGGGGTTGGGATGTTATGCCTACTATCGGAAATCGTAAAGAAGGATAGACGCACACAATGACGAGTCCAACGCAAAAGGACGCGACCGAAATAGATCGCGCACCCAAAGTCGAGAGAATCTTTGAAGCCGTGGACGAGCAGTTTATCTCCAACCGGTTGCATGCCTCGGGCTATCTCGCCCAGCGGGAGGAAACCCCGAACCGCTCGAGACGTCCCTCGCAAGACTCCACCCGCACCTACCTGCGTGAAATGGGATCGGTCCCACTCTTGACGCGTGACGAGGAACAATCCCTCGCCCAACAAATGGACCACGGCCGAGACCTTGTTCGGCGTGCGGTGCTCAACTCGCGGTTTGTGTCGAACCAAATCGCCGAAGTGCTCAGGCAAATCAAGGAAAGCCAGATGCAAGTGGCGGATGTTTTCGAGCACGACAGCGAAATGTCCACCGCCACGCAGGAACAAGTCCCCAAGGTCATCTCTACACTCGTGCGCCGTCAGCGCCGTTTCGGAACCCTGCAGAAGAGCTTCCTGAATGTGAGACCCTCCGACAAGGATTTTGCGAAGCACGAAGAAAAGATTCTGCGCGCCCTGTTGGCTATCCAGTTCGATTTCGAAGCGTTGGACCGCTTGATCCACCGGATGCTAGACGCATACCGGCAGACTCTGCCCAAGCAAAAACAGCGCAGAGTTCGCTTGCAAGCCCATGTTGGGCCGCGCTTCGTCGGCGCGACCGAGGACGACGTGCAGTACGTGGCCACCGAACGCGAAGAAAACACCAAGCGCTTCGATCTCATGGTCAAACAGATTTCCCGGGGACACCGGGTTCTGCACGACGCAAAAATCAAGATGGTGGAAGCCAACCTGCGTCTGGTCGTCTCGATCGCCAAGAACTACCTCAACCGAGGCATGCGACTTCTGGATTTGATCCAGGAAGGCAACATCGGCCTCATGCGCGCCGTCGAGAAGTTCGATTTTAGACGTGGATACAAGTTCTCGACCTACGCAACATGGTGGATTCGCCAGGCGATCACCCGCGCGATCGCCGATCAGGCCCGCACGATTCGTGTCCCGGTCAATACGATCGAGACCATCAACCGGCTTCACCGCGAAAGCCAGCGGCTTGTTCAAGAATACGGCCGCGAACCAACCGTCGAAGAACTGGCCGCCACATTGGATATGCCAACCGAGAAGGTCATGACACTTACACGTGTCACCCAAAAGACCATCTCGCTGGATAGCCCCATCACCGAGGATGGCGACACCACCTTCGGAGACCTCATCTCGGACAAAAACGTCATCTCACCTTCCACGGAGGCAACCGGGTCGATCCTCTACGAAGAGATCACCGATATCCTCAACACCTTGACCGAACGTGAAGAAGTCGTGCTGCGACTCCGTTTCGGACTTGGCGACGGGGAACGCCGTAAACTGGAAGAGGTGGGCGAACGCTTCGGTATCACCCGCGAACGTGTGCGGCAGATCGAAACCAAAGCGATCCGGAAACTCCGCCATCCACTCCGAGCACGCCGCCTCAAAGGCTTCCTCGACGCCGTTCTCTCCGACGAAAAGCTTTAATTGGCTTCCAATTGAGTTCGCTCGGCGGAGTGACGTTTTGTGCCCGGCCCCCGCAGGCGCTTCGCGCGCTCAAGTGGGGGCTTCGAATTAAAGCTTCCTGTGGAGTGACGTTTTGTGCACGGCTCCCGCAGGCGCTTCGCGCGCTCAAGTGGGGGGCCTTGCAGCATCCTTCGGTGGGATAGCATGTTGTGTTCGACGTCGGCAGGCGCTTCGCGCGCACTTCCGAGCCGCAGGTACCGGGCCTCCGCTCGATCCGTCGATCGCAACCCTTGGGAGAGACAGTCAAGTTCAATGGGCCCGGTCCGGTTTCTATGGACGTTCGCCATGCCCGTGACCTACACTCTTCAACTGTGCGTGAGCCCACGCACGCAGTGAAACGTATTTATGAACCGGCCGTGGAATGAGAATCGTCAACACTGAACATCAACACAACTCCCCGGTCCATCTGCCCGGCTGGCTTGGAGAACCGCGCCTCCGTAGCCGTGGGCTTCCATGCCGTGCGAGCCTCTTCACCTCTCTCCTGACGATCTTCCCGGTTTTGACGGCTACTTCGGTTCTGTGTGAGACAACCGCACTGGCCGCGTGCCCCGAGACAATCTCGGTTTCCACGATCGCCCTAGCGACTTCCACCTGTTTTCAGGGTGGCTTCAACGCCTTCGTTACCCGCGATTTCGACAAGGCGGTGGAATGCTTCACGGCTTGGTCCGAAGCGGAGCGCGAGAGTCCCGACGCGCTGGTCTGGTTGGCCAAAGCCCTCGCCTATCAAGCTAAAGAAAAACATAAGCGCGGTAAAGCGAGAATCCGGTTCGTGGGTACGATTCGCCGGGTCGCGAAGATGTACGAGAGCGCCCTGGAGTTGGACCCCGATCATTTCGGCGCGCTTCTCGGCAAAGCGATTCAATGCCGTGCCGTTCCCGGTTTCTTGGGCGGCAACAAGAAAGAATCCCGTCGAATCTTCGAAGAGCTGATGCGGCGCGACCCTGAAAGCGTTTACGTTCAGCACGCCTATGCATTACTCCTGGAGGCGCTCGGTGAAGATGAGAGAGCGCTACGCCTCGAACGTAGAGTTGTGACGACACCGGTCCCTCCCGTCGAACACGATCCCGAACTCGCGATGAAGATGGGGGAGTGTTTCCACCAGATGGGGCGTCTGATCTGGGAGCATGAAAAAGACGCGGAAGGAGCGGCGCAGTATCTCGAACGAGTGACCGAGTTGTGGCCGTTTCTGCCCGAAGCCGCTCTTCTGCTCGGTGATATCGCTCGGGCACGCAAAGAGGACGCCGCCGCGATTCGGTGGTACCGGCTGGCGGGCGAGCAGTCCGAAAAGATCGGCGATGTTCTGCACGGAAAGAAAGCCGCACGCGCGCTCAGGAAGTACAAGCGTAAGTCCGGCCTTCCCCAAATCGAAGCCCACGAGCCGTACTAAACCACATCTCCCCAAAGTTCCTTCCTACATGCAAGAAAATCTCTAGAGAGACGCTTTCTCGTTTCAAACTGTGAAGTTTTGTGTTCGGTGCGATATATTCCATAAGGAAACGGGAAGGAGTGGCGTGCCCAAGAGACGGATTTCGAGACCTTGTTTTTTGTGCGAGACGAGCGTGGAAGCGGTCCCACAAATCTGCGCGAGGGCCGGTCCAAACGATGATGTCAGCAGGCGACCTGGTCCAAGTCGGATGTGGAACCGCTTCCTACGCTTTTCGCAGGATTTCGAAACGTCTGTGTGCTCTGGCTTCGAAGCCCCTTCAGGTGAATGCCCTACGAAACCATTGTACCGCATCCGTGCTATCTCTCAACGTTCTGGCAGCTCCAGGGTAACCGGACGACAATATTAACCGTTTACCATTCGTTGAGTGGAGACCTTGTCTTCTGGAGAAAAACCGAGGACCCATCTGGGAAATCTAGGTTTATAGCGTAAGTCACACAGTCAGCGAGTTTTGCAAACGCACGACGGACACGAGAAGGGGTTCTTGATATGAAGAACGCTGTCTCATACACACTACTCCTCATGACGTGTTGCGCCACCATGGCCTCGGTGGCCGAAACACTCACCTTTCCATCACTCGACAAAGACCAATACCTGGCGCTGGTCTACACCGTGGGCCCCGTGCTGCACATCGCTCACTTCGAACCAGAAGACTTCGTACACGCATTTGCCCCTATCGTTTTCCTCGGGCTGATCGGTGTGATCGCCTTCGTTTTGGGGATCATCAACGACACCAAGAACAACCGGAGTAAGCATCCTTAGGTGTCATGGTGAAGTCTTGCGTTCTTCAACATTCCGCTCGGCTGTAACCCGCGATCGGATGGATAGAACTCATGAGCGTTCTGAGTATTGTCTCCAGTACTCTCAGGCATATGGCCTTGCTTTTCACCGCTCTAATCCTGGTTTTCTGTCTGTTGTGGATGTTTCAGGAATGGCGGAGGGATGGTTTGCCTGTCGATCCTTGGCTCTTGGCAGGTGTTGGTGTTATGCGAGACACTCTAGGCGCGTACTCCCTTACCTCTCCCACGGGGGGATGAGGTCAAGATTTTCCGGTGTGTCCGGGATGGTATAGAGATCGAATTTGCACCAGGCTTGGCCACCGGGGCTGTCCTCGAGGTAGATCCGCGCGGTGTAATCGTTTTCCGCATTCGGCTGTTCGAGTACAAACGGATGACGTGGCCGGGAATCGAGGTCCTTCACGATCACCGTCACCGGCCGCTTCGGTAGCTCTCCGCTGAATTCGCTCTTTTGGTGCGCGATCTGGCTGCTCTGCAAGTGCTTTACATCCAATCGATCGCCCTGGATTAGCAACAGGTCCTTGCCATCGACGCTTCCCTCCCAATGCAGAAACTTGACCGCCTTCTCTTTGTGACTTTCGAGAAGAGCCGCATAGCGCGTCTGATGCTCAGTGACCACTGCGTCGAGTTCCTCCGGCGTTGGAGCGCGGCGTAACTCTACCAGGGCCTTCTCTCGGTCCGCTACCAGCTCCTCGGCACATTTCGCAAGCTGGTCGATGCCGTAGAAGCGGTACTTGCCCCTTGTCATACCGTCGAGCGCTTCTCGCGCTTCGCGCAGAGAGGGAATCAACTCGGTGAGTTTTGCCTTGCGCGCAGGTGAGGGCTTGTCACGGTATTCGAAATAGGCGAAACAAGTCCGTACATAGAGATTGTTGAGCCGCACCAGCGCCACGGTGGCATCGAGCGAGTCACCGACCTCCTTAGCCAGCGATTCTTCTGCGATCTTCGGCCCCGCCTGTTCGAATAGAGTTCGCATCTTTTTGGCCGCCGACAGGCCACGATCCAAGAGCCGCAAGGTCTCTTCTTCGCGGCCCTGGCAGGGTTCGACCATTGTCGATTCCAACCACGCGAGGTGGGTCTTGCCCCCGTCGATCTCGGGGATGCCCTGCATGGGGAAGGTCGTGTCCCGCAGATGCGGCAATGTGTTCCAGACGCGCGCCTCGGCGGCGGGTTTGATGTACATACCGTCCTTGTATGCTGTGGCGGAGAGAAGATAGATATCCCCCATCGTCTTCGCGGCCTCCCGCCCGAAGTGGATCGACGCGAAATCCTCGGCGATGGTTCGCAAATCCTCCTCCGGGTTCCAGGTCAAGCGATACAAGGTGTACGCATTGACACTCCATGTGCCCCAGCTTTCGTGGTTGGGTACATCGTAGCCCGCGCCAACAACGTTGCAGTCCCCAGGCGATAGAACCGTACGCAAGCCTTCCTGAAAGTACTGGCCCGGAAAACTGGCAAAGAGCCCACGCCCGGACGTGTGATACTCCATCGCCTCGAACTCGACGATGGTTCTGTGCGGCGTGAGATTGAAGGTCGGATTGTGGGGCTGATAGTACCAGCGGTCGGTCAGGGTGATCTTGGGTTCGAGGAAGAGATTCTCCTGCGGTACTTCGGCCGTGAAGATCTTCTTGAAGAGTTCGGGGTTCGTGTGCTGCTCTGTGTCGCTGGTTACCCAGGTTCGGTGGTAGTAGAGTTTGTCGAATTCGCCGACAATGACATCGTGGAGC
>CAYTDF010000215.1:0-2157 GCA_964436365.1 uncultured bacterium
AGAAGAACGCGTGTCGAACGCAGTATTTCCTTCCATTAAAGTCAGAGGCGCTTGCTCAAATCTCGCCTCCTGGAAATCGTCGAGTGAGCGGCAAGTATATCAGAGCGGTCACGACTTCCAAGCCAATCCCAAAGGAGACCGATGACGTGCGCTTTGGAGCCGCTCTCAGCAGCGGGTTCGATTTGTGGCGACGGGCAGCGGAAACTCGTGGGAATTATTTGGGGATCTATGCCGCGACACTCTTCCGCATTGGAGGGGGACTCCTCGAGGATCGTCTTGCCAATACGGTGGAACCATCAATTCGCACTGTCAAGACAGCGCTCCACAGACTGGGGTGACAATCATTCTCTGGAGGGTTTCCAAGTCTTCCGCGTGCAGACGTGCTGGATGGCCAGAAGCACGCTGCTCAACAACATGACCGCCGCCGCCAACAGGAACGTGTTGCGGAGCCCCAGCCGATGGGCCAATAACGTACCGATCCAGGGAGCGATCACGCCGCGCACGCCGGTCAGCATCGTATGAATGCTGCTGTAGGCGGTCGCTTGCTCCGGTTTGCCAAAGGAGAGCGCACCGAGAATCCAGTTGAGGCTGGCTCCCGAGGAGACGAAGCCGAAAACGATATAGGCCGCAAACGCCCAGGCGACAGAATCGGCAAAATAGAAGATCATCGGATGGAGCGCGAAAACGACACAAACCGTGGCCCGCTGCAGAAGCGGAGTCCCCAGCCAATCGTGGAACCGGCCCCAGGAAGGTAACGATATGGCTGTCATCACAGGCTGGAGTAGACCCACCATGATGGCGATCTCCCACCAGCGCGCGCCCAGCCCTCCTTCCATGTCGGAGATGAACCGAACGTAGAGGGGCAGACTCCACAGGTTTGGGATCCCACCCAGGGTGTACAGCAGCTCGTACAGGCAGAACTGCCGGTCGTGACGAAAGATGTGCCAAAGCGTATGAAGTGGAACCAGCGCGGTCCGCTCCGTGCCCCTGACTTCACCGTACGGGTGAATCCGCGAATACTGCCACGCTCCGGCCAAACTCAGCAACGCGGAAAGCACGGCCAGAGGGAAATAGAGCGCCTCGGAAAACTCGATCAGCATGCCCACAACCAGGCTGCTCGGTACCGTGACCAAGAGCTGGATCAGACGAACGCGTGAGAGAACGCGGTTGCGAATCTCGGCGGGGTAGTTGGAGCGCAAGATGCTGGAATGCGCGGGGATCCGCAGCACGGAGAAGGACATAATCCACGTCGCCAGAAGTGCGAACGGCCAACCATGGTGAAAATAGGGAAACAGCAGCAACAGACACGAACAGCGGCCCACAATCCATGTCGCCAAAACAAACTCCTTGCGTCTGAGCGGCACAGTAGCCTGGACGAGGGGGGTGGCCAGCAGACCAACGTGCAGCGCAGCCATCAAGACGTTGTGCTGCCAATCCGTCAGCAGAACCGCTTTTCGCCCGACAAAGACCAAGAGCTGAAAGACGGTTCCCATGAAGAACGCGTCCAGCACAGAACTGCAAAGGTCGAAACGGTATGTGTGGCGGATGCGGTGGGATTGGGCCGCCAAGAGTTCGGTCACGGTGGCTGGGACCTCGGAACGGCAGGTGAACCTGCTTGGGTGTGAGAGCGTTTCCCGAAAGTACGCGTCTCGACGCCAAGATACCGCTGAATAGGCCGAAATCGAGCGTCTCCCGGGAGTTCTGTACGCTAGAACGCTCGAAAGACCCCAGCGGCAGACCCCGCTGGTGAACTGTCGGTGGCCGGACATCAGCGTTTCCCAATCCGACACAATGGATGGGAGAACCTGTAATATGGTCTTGCCCCGGCTGGGCGGCTATTCTCGATAGCGGTTGACGAGTAGAGTGCCCTGAGTCCAGGTGACGGAAACCCGACAAAAGGAGAGTTACACGAAGATGGCCGAAGAGGAACAAGTCGACGCAGCCCAGGTAACTCTGGAGCCGAAATCCGCCGCGAAAGATTACCGAATCCTGCTGGCCACACTGGCCGGCTTGATCGCAGCTTACCTACTGTGGAACTTCGTCATCCAAAAGCCCGTGATCTACCTCACAGACCTGGCGTACGCTGTCGAATCGTTCGAGTGGAAACCACCGGAAGTGGGGAAATCGATCGACGGCAATCCCCTCAAGATCGGCAAC
>CAYTDF010000215.1:2167-7924 GCA_964436365.1 uncultured bacterium
AAATTACGGTGGATGTCCCCCGAGGGATGCGGCAGTTCATTGCCGAGGTAGGAGTCGATGCGGAGGTGTCGGCGGATATGCCCGCATCCGTCCGGTTCATAGTAGAAGGCAACGGGGTTGAGTTGGCTGCATCCGAAGTCCTGCGCGCGGGGGAACTACCCTTTCAAATCGTGGCGGACGTTCAGGGATACACAATTCTCACGCTCATTATCGACGATGCCGGAGACGGTAACCGTGCCGATCACGCGGACTGGGCCAACGCACGCTTTCTCCGTTGAGCGCAACGAGAAAGGATGTGCCGGATGGGGAACGCCGGATGGAAAACGGCAGTGCGAATGTCTCAAGAAGCCCGATCCTGTTGATTCATGGGTTGGTTGGCTTTCACCGGCTTTTGGACCGGGAGTATTTCGCGGGAATCGCCCGGCATCTTGAGGATTTGGGGCATGAAGTCGGTCTCCCGGTCACGCACCCCACGGCGAAGATCGAAACCCGCGCGGAAGCGTTGCGCACATACCTCGACGCCCATCATCCGAGCGGCCGCGTTCATCTGATCGCCCACTGTATGGGGGGACTAGACGCGAGGTATCTGGCCTCACCGGGGGGGCTGAATCAGGGACACCGGATCCGGTCGATCACGACCCTCGCCTCACCACATCATGGGAGTAGCCTGGCCCGGCTGTCCGTGGTTCTAAGGCTCACATGGCTGATTTCGACGATTTCCCGGGTGGTTGCGCGATGGCCCGGCCTCGACGATGAGTCTCGCCGTTTCTTTATGGCTGTCCCTGAGGGCAAAGGGGAAGGCGTGAGCCAGCTTTCCCGCCGCTACGTGCGTGAGACCTTCAATCCCAGCACACCGGATCATCCCGATGTGCTCTATCGTTCCTACAGCGGAAAGACCTTTGGCGAAAACGGCGGTCCGGCGGATATGCTACTTCTGCTGCCATGGTGCCTTCTGTGGCTCATGGAGGGCGCAAACGACGGCCAGGTGAGCGTGGCCTCGGCACGGTGGGGCGACTGGCGGGGCATCTTGCCCGCCAGCCACCGGGATCAGGTCGGACATCTCTGGCCGCGAGAGTGGATCCCGTTCAGACGTCTGGAGTTCTACGAAAAACTTGCCCGCGAACTCGCCGAACTCGAGCGCACCTGACGTTCGAATACGGTTATTTCGCCATCGTCTCCCATAGCGCGCGATAGAGATGCATCACACGAATCGGGTCGGCGGATTCCCAACCGACTTCGATCGAGGTGTATCCGGAGAACTTGATCCCCTTGAGGAGGTTGAAGAACTCGCGCCAGGCATAGCGCTTGGGATCGTAGATATCCTGGATGTGGCAGCACGTAATCCATTTCTGCACAAGGATGAAGTTCGCTTTCACGGAGCCGTTTTCGTCCATATCGCCACGATTGCAGTTCCATGTGAGTCCGACAGACGGATGGTCGGTGGCCTGCATGATGGACCAGCAGTTGACCACCTTGGATGTGGTTCGGCCGTGGACCTCAAGGAAGATCTTCAGTCCGAGATCGGCTGCCGCTCTACCACATTCATTGAGGCTTTTCCCGATCTGCTCCAGTGTCTTCTCGAGAGAAGCCCCTTCGGGAACACCGTTGGGACGGACTTTGATGCCTTCGGCACCGACATCGGCGGCGAGCTGCAGGTAACGCTTGGTGCCCTCGATGTTCTGCCGGACATCCGCCGGATCCGCTTTGTGGTACTGGAAAGCCGTTCCCAGTGCGTAAAGATCGACTGGACTGTTGTCGAACATCTTCCGCACTTCGGCGCGCTTGGCCTTGTCGAGGTCGTCCTCGACGCCGTGTTTGTGCGTCGAACGGAGCTCGGTCCCTTCGATTCCCGTCTCTTCACAGTTCTTGATGATGGTTGGAATATCCCAGTTTTTTCCCAGGTTGTATGTTACTAATCCTAACTTCACGGTTCCCTCTCCTTTGCCATGGGGTGGCGTGAGGCACTCGAGCGTTTCTCTTTGTCGTTGCGCTCAAACACGCATAGATCGTCTCCCGAGAGTTCTTCCGATTTGAAAGCACTGGGTGCCCAACACTCGCGGGCACTTCGTGCGCGCTACAGAAAAGAGCTTTCGAGAGACACTCTAAGAACCATACCATGGACAGAAGACTCTGTCTGTTCCGTTACCCGAGAAGAAGCTTCGGCGCACAGGCAAAAAAAAGCCCGCGCGGTGTAGCGCGGGCTTTCTGGGTCTCGAGATAGGTTGTGAGAAAGCTTAGGATTCGTTCTCACCGGCGCTCTCCGTGACCGGAGCCTCGGCGGCGGTAGCCTGAGCGACGGCCTTCTCAGCGGCTTCCTCGGCGGCATGGGCCGCGGCCTCTTGCGCCGTACGTTTGGCAACAATGCTCCGCTGCGCTTGTGGAATGCGTGTGGCTTTACCGACGCGGTCCCGCAGGTAGTAGAGCTTGGCTCGCCGAACACGACCGTGACGGACCAGTGCGACCGACTCGACGCGCGGTGAAGTCATGGGGAAGGTACGTTCCACGCCGATTCCATAGGAGAGTTTACGAACGGTGAAGGTCTCACCGAGACCACTTCCGGCACGCCGGATGCACACACCCTCGAAAGCCTGGATACGTTCTTTGTTGCCCTCGACAACCCGCGTATTGACACGGATCGTGTCACCGGGTGAGAAAAGAGGAACACGCTTACGGAGCTGTTTACTCTCAAACTTGGCAACAGCGGCCAGAGCACCCGCCTTGCTGATCCCTAACTCTTCCTGTCGCACTTCTTGATTTTTCTTCTTCTTGGCCATTATCGCCTCCACGGAGCGGAGAAGGGGTACACAAAAACCCGCTCACGATTCGTCGCTCATCTGCAAATCAGAATAGTTGAGTCGTCTCCAAAACAACGCTCGCTTGGGAAAAAGGCTGAGAACCTTACCCAGGCGGCCGCTGGAATACGGCGATCGTTTTGTAAACGCTCTAGTCTGTACGGCTGTAGGTCCCTTGGCAGGCTTCAAAACAGAGAGAGACATACCGGCACCAGGCGGACAGAGTTGGGACTATAGCCCAATTACCACAGCCGGTCGAGTGCCCCATGCCAACCGCAGGCCAAGGCGCGCAAGCCATCGCCATGGGGTGTCAGTCATCGGAGTCCCCTCGTTCGATATGGTCGTCACCCAGCAAGCGGTCCAAGGTGATCGCCACCGCACTCCGAACGGAGAGGTGGTTGAACGCCGCTCCAGGCCGGATCGGCGGAAGCAGAACATCGGCCTTTTCGAGGGTTTCGGGCAACAGCCCCCAACCCGTCCCAAAAAGAAGCATCGCCGCCTGATCCGAACCCTCGATCCGCTCCCGAACCTCCTTATAGCCCGAAGTCTTCGCATCGTAAGACCTGGCGGAGGTCGCCACAACCAACGGGCGTTGCCCGCGGCGAGCTTTCGCGTCGAAGAGGGCCTCATCGATCGATGAAACCAGCTCGAGCAGTTTGAACGCCCGGGCCCGGTTGTGTTCGTAAGCCTTTCCCGTGCCGCTATCCCAATAGTCGCGCACACGCTGGGCGATGGTCTGCATCGTCTTGTGAGGATGGACCACATAATAGCACTCGACCTGATAGGTCTTACAAGTACGGGAGATATCGTGGAGGTCCATGGGCGTCAGCGAAGTCGTGATCTCGGATCCATCCCGTCCCAAGACGGGATGATGAACGAGAGCGACATCGATGCGCGGCCGGGAGGGAGTTGTATCAGACATCTGTAGGCTTCTTGCTTTCCGGTGCCTCTTCGCCGTTCTGGGCCTGGCTCTCAAGCCAGCGCTCGTAGATATCCCGACGGCGGGCCTTCGTCCGTTCCAAGGCTTGCTCGTGACGCCAACGTGCAATGTTCTCGTGGTTTCCAGAAAGAAGCACGTCGGGCACACTCAGCCCTCGAACTTCGCGAGGCCTGGTATAACGGGGTGAATCGAGCAATCCCGACGAAAACGAGTCGCCCATCACCGACGACATAGAGCCCACAACGCCAGGCAGGAGCCGCGCAACCGCGTCGATAACAATGACGGCCGGTAGCTCGCCACCGGTGAGAACGTAATCACCGATCGAAAGTTCCTCCGCATCCAAGACTTCCAGGGCCCGCTCGTCGATCCCTTTGTAATGCCCGCAGACGAACAATAGCCTTTGCTCACGCGCGTAAGACTCGGCCTTCTCCTGGGTAAAAAGCGGCCCCTGGGGAGAGAGAAAGATGACTTTCGGCGGAGGCGGTGTCTGAGCCAGAGACTCGACGGCCTCAATCACCGGAAGCGCGGACATAACCATGCCCTCGCCTCCCCCGTATTGCTCGTCATCGGTCGAACGGTGCTTGTCACGGGTGTAATCGCGAATATTTTGGACCCGTACATCCAGCAGCCCGGCTTCACGGGCGCGACCCATGAGACTACTCTGGAGGGGTACATCCACCATCTCAGGGAATGTAGTCAGGATATCGATTCTCACGATTCGTCAGATCCCCCGTGGATTTCGGTTTCTTCTTCCCAATCCCGCCAGTGAACCGTGAGTCGGCGAGCTTCGGCATCCCACTCACGCAAAATGTCACGTAGCGTGGGAATGAGCCGTTCGCGCCCCGCCTCGTCGCGGATCACTAGGACATCGTGTTCGGGCAAAGGCATCACCTCTTGAATAGCACCAAGTGGTTCGCCCTCGTCGTTCTGGACGAGCGCCCCGATCAGGTCGGCCTCATAGAACTCCATTTCGGGTAATTTCGGCAACGCGTCCTGCGGTACGCAGAGATGGAGGCCGGTCATTTTGCGAGCGGTCTCACGATCCGAAACCCCCTCGATTCGGACCAGCCAGAAATCCGCCGCCGGGTCTCCCCGGCATCCGGTCAACTGCAATTCGCGGTCGTTGGCCAAAACCCGGTCATATCTCCTCAGCAGCTCCTGAGTGCAGCCGAACGGGTAGAAACGAAGCTCGCCTGTGAGCCCGTGAGTCTTTCCGAGACGTCCTAGGACAACAGCGTCATCGGGGATGGAGTCTGTTGGCTTCACTCGACGAACTCGACCCCAACCCGACATCCCTGATCGGCGGCAATAAGACCGACCAGATGCCGGATGGACTTGGCTGTCTTGCCATTACGTCCGATGAGCCGTCCAAGATCTTCACGATCGGCATGGACGTTGAAGGTGACGCTATCCTCACCGTCAAACGCCTCGGTGACCTTGACCACATCTGGATTGCCCGCGAGCTCTTTGGCGAGGTAGTCGAGGAGATCTCGCATGGCGGTTGTATCGGCGGCCATCAGGACTCCTTCGCGGCGGCGAGACGTTCCGCCTTCTCTTTGTTGAAACGATCGATCAGACCGATTCGCTTGAGTAGAGAGCGAGCGGTTTCGGTGAGCTGAGCGCCTTGGTGCATCCAAGACAGGACACGCTCTTCCTTAAACGAGGCGGCGTAGCCGGGAGAGGGGTTTTCGCTATCGCCTTTCGGGTTCTTTACAGGGTCGTACCAACCCAAATCTTCGATGGTTCCACCGTCGCGAGGGGCGCGGATATCGGCCGCAACGAGGCGGAAAAAGGGGCGGTTTCGGTTACCAAACCGCTTCAAGCGGATTTTAACAGCCATGTTCTATAACTCCTTGCTTTACGAGATGTTCTTGATCTCGAGATATCCAACGTCGGTGAAGCGGCTCTTCCGCCGAAACGGAATGGGGCCCCTCAACGGCGTTTGGATTTTTTCGCTCTTTTCGCTTTTTGACGCTTCGAGCCGGATCTGCGCCGACTCCCACCGCCGGAACTTGGCACGCGGCC
>CAYTDF010000216.1:0-1844 GCA_964436365.1 uncultured bacterium
CATGCTCGGCCCCTTTGTGTTGGGACAGATCGCCGATCATTACGGACACCGTCTGAACCTCATTCTGGCCGGTTTCATACTGTTGGGCATCGATCTGTGGGCTCTGGTCGCACCCACACCGTGGCTCTACGCGATTGTCTTTTTCTTCCTGTCCGTCTCCCGCAGCGCGGAATTGATATCGTTTATGGGGATGAGCATCGAGTTCTCGAGCCCTGAGGAGCGCCCCACATTCATCGCGCTCTCCAACACCATCATGTTCCCGGTCTTGCTCATCGGCGCGCTCGGTGGGGTGCTCTACGATGTCGTCGGGCCTCCGTGCGTCTTTCTGTTATCCGCCACCATGGCCGGCAGCGCTTCCTTTTGCGCGTGGCGTTTCTTGATCGAGCCACGGACCGCACCTTTCGCTAAACCCGAGGTACCCCCAGAGCGTTAAAGGCTTTGCGATACGATAGCACCACGGCGAGAAACGCACCGAGTCCCACCGCAGCCGACACCATCAGCATGATCACGATCTGGTAATGCGAGGCTACGCGCGGATCCGCGCCAGCCAAAATCTGCCCGGTCATCATGCCGGGGATCGAGACCAACCCCACAGCCGACATGGAGTTGATCACCGGGATCAATCCTGCCGAGAACGCCGCACGCAGGCTGGGGCGGGCCGCTTCCCAGGGTGAAGCACCCAACGCGATCCAGACTCGGATTTCTTCGTTGCGTTGCTTCATGTCCGAAAAAACACGCTCGAGCGTAATCGCGATTCCGTTCATGGAGTTGCCGAAAACCATCCCCGCAATCGGAATCACGACATCGGCGCGGTGCCATGGCGTCACCCCGATAATGAGCCCCGTGACGGTGAACGTGATCAGCACACCCGTCACACTGGTCGCCGCCAGCGCGGCACCAAAAAGTTTGTGAGGCAATCGTTTCAGACGGCCCGTTATGGTATGCGCCGCGAAAAAAATCATCATCCCCAGAATCGGCAACGTCAGCGCGGGGTGATTGTGCAGAAAGACAAACGCCAAAGCGAAACCGATCAGAATCAACTGGACAGAGCAGCGAGACGCCGCGACGAAGATAGTCCCGGTCAGTCCCAACTCGTAGAACCACGACAAGATCAGAATGATCGAGATGAATCCCGCCGCGAGTAACAGATGCGACGGTTCGAGCGGCTGAACGCCGTACGCTGGAAGTTCTGCGCCTTTCAAGAGATCACCTCACTGACTGCGCCGCCGTCGAGCCGGAGAAGCCTGTCGGCGCGATTGTCCGCCGTGTGGTGACGCACGCGTACAACCGCGCCGCCTCGTGCACAAAAACAGGCGAGTCGTTCGCCCAATCGTTCCGAGGACGCTTCGTCCAAACTCGCGCCCGGCTCATCCAGTAACACCACCTTGGGGCCGAGAATCAGCAACCGCAAGAGAGCGACCCGAGCCAGTTCCCCCACCGAAAGTTCCTCGATCGAATGCTCCAAATCTATGGTACCCAGCCCGACACTCTCCAGTTCGCTTGCCATCGCCGTGTCGTCGAGAGCGACCGTCCCCAAGCGCACCGCCAATCTGTAGCCAGCAGTAAGGTTGTCTCTCACCGTGCCCGGTAAAGGCGTGGGCCTCTGTTGAACCAACGCCACCTGCGTGCGCCATTCGGGAGGACTCATCGTTTCAGCGGGTATACCCTCCAACGCGAGCGTGCCCGACTCCATGGGGAGAAAGCGAGCGATGGTTTCGAGAAGCGTGCTCTTTCCGCACCCCGAGGGTCCCTCGATGTCGACCCATTCACCCCGATCCAGGGCCACCGAAACACCATCGAGAACAACGTGGTTATCACGATGGCCACCGCGCCGCACAACAACC
>CAYTDF010000216.1:1854-7875 GCA_964436365.1 uncultured bacterium
TTTGACCTCAAGAGATGTATTCATCGTTTATTCCCTGCCGTGAGCGCCGAAAGTCATTTCCAAAAGCGTGCGAAGAATCCCGCCACCGGAAATGGCCACCATGACCAGAGAGTGTACCATTTCTCATCGATCCATGATTGGCAGGTGGCCAGGCTTGTGCCAAACTGCACGCATGGCCGAGTCCGAACCACATGGATCCACACGCTCTTCCGACGTCGTCCTTGAATCGACGGTGTCCGGTGAGCCCTGTCCGAGGTCGATCGTTCTGGCATCGCTCTTCTTGCTCGGTGTAACCGCCACATTTTCGCAAACCTACTTGACTCGTGAAGCGCTGGCTGTCCTTGAGGGCAACGAACTTGTCTTGGCGCTGATTCTTGGGAGTTGGCTGGCCGGTGTCGGATTCGGTGCGCTGCTGTCCGGCTTTCTGTCGAAGGCGCGAAAAGCACGCAATCCAACTCTCTTGGCGATCGCGCCACCCATCGTCCTCGGAGCGTCTCTCTTTTTTCTGCGCTGGTCGTATCATTTTGTGGGTGTACTTGCGGGCCAAAGCGCGTCCCCCTGGCAAACGCTGGTCATCGTTGCCATGGCCGTTCTTCCCGTCAGCGCCTGTACCGGATTCGTTCTCCCTCCGCTCGCTTCGCATCTGAGAGGCACGAGTGGAGAAGCGGCCGGTCGTGCCTTCACGTGGGACGCCGTAGGGAGTTTTGTCGCGGGGATTCTGCTGACGTTTCTGTTCTTACCAGGTGTAGGACCTTTTGTTGCAACCACTTTGTTGTTGGGGGCAGTCATACTTCTCGCCTCACTGGGAAGGAACAGTCTCCGCTGGATGCTTGTTCCCGCCGTCCTGCTCTGGTTGACACCGCTCATGTCGATTCCGCAGCGGCTGGAGACATGGACAGAACACGTCCGTTGGACGGCGTCGTACCCAAAACTGCAACTCCTTGCCACGCGGGAAAGCCGCTATCAGCATCTTGCGCTCGGCAAGTTGCACGACCAACACACTCTCATGGGCAACAACACTCCCCTGTTCTCGTTTCCGAACGAATACGAAACCAGGCAGTTGGCACATCTCCTTCTATCGCAGACGCCCACCGCGAAATCGATCCTTCTGCTAAGCGACCGCGGCCGCTGGCTGATACCTCACATCCAGACCCACACCCCGGAGAGAATCGTCTGTTGCGGTCTGGATTCCGCTGTTGAGGAACTTATACAGGAGGCTGTAAGTGAGAAGTTCCCCGCTCTCCCGGCGAATGCCAACATGGTTCATGCCGACCCCCGTGCCTTTTTGCGTTCGCTGCCGGAATCGACACGTTTCGATTGCATTCTCGTCGACCAGGCCGAGCCCACGAGTGCGTTGCTCAACCGGCTTTACACGCTTGAGTTTTACCGGTCCGCCCTCTCTCATCTCGCTGACGGAGGCGTGCTTGTCTTTTCCGTACCCGGAGTTCCGAACTGGGTTGACGGCGAGAGCGTGCGTTTTGCCGCATCTCTGCATCAAACCCTCTCTTCTGTCTTCCAGGATATCTTGGTCTTGCCGGGACCGCAGTGGACATTCTTCGCTTCCAACCGGCGAAATCGGCTTCAAGCCCGTGCAGAGACGGTTATCGAGTCTTTCCGCAGCACCGGGGTGAACTATCCCCGTTTTGCTCCCGAAGTCTTCACGCTCCACTATCAACGAGAACCGCGCGAAGCCCTCAACAAGCAACTTCGAGAATCCCAGAACGGAGCAGTCAATACCGACCGGCAACCCATCGGGTATTTCTCCCAACTTCTTCTATGGCTCCACCGCGCGGGTATCCAGAAAAACACGCTTCAACGTGTTGGCGTCACCGTGGTGATGATCGGCGCGCTACTTCTGGCCCTGCAAATACTTCTTCCCTCGCATTTCAAGGGAGTGGTGCGTGACAAGCGCATCCTGTCGACATCGTTGGTCTTAGGCGCGTCCGGTTTTCTAAGCATGGGGCTCGAACTACTGCTCCTCGTTCTCTACCAGAGCGCCGTTGGCTGTCTGTACCAAAGAATTGGATTGTTCTTCGGCATTTTCATGCTGGGATTGGCCGCCGGAGCCGCCTGCGGCCTCTATCTCAGCGCACATCGTCCCGCGAATCTCCGCACCTTGGTGGCGCTCACCGACTCTGCCTTGGTGACGATCGCCGTATTGACGCCGAGTCTTTGCGGGGTCGCCGTCAACAGCGGTGCAACGGTGGCGGGCATGTTACTACTCGGTTGGCTTGTCCTGGCTGCGCTCCTCGCTGGCGTTCAGTTTCCGATCGCCGCCACGTATCTCAGCGGCCGCAAATCCGGCACAGCAAGACTGACAGCTCTTCTCGAGGGAACCGACCATCTCGGTGGAGCGCTTGGTGCGCCGCTCGTCGGCCTCTTCATGTTTCCTCTGCTTGGACTCCAAGCCAGCTGCGTAACTCTCGCATTGGCAAAAGCGTTTCTGCTGTTTTTCTTCCTGCAGGTCAATCCACCGGCTAGGCACGATGGGTGCGAAGATTCACGACGTGGATTGTAGTGGATCTTTCCAGACGCCTGGAATCGCATGCTCACACGTGCCGCACTTGCCATCTTTCCAATCGGAAAACTTCGTCGTGTAGCCTACGCGTTGGATCAGTTTCGTATCGCACCCGGGGCAGTAGGTGTGTTCGCCGGGATGCCCCTGCACATTGCCGACGTATGCGTAACGAATCTTCTCTTCGATAGCGATTTCTCGGCAGCGCTCCACCGTGGAGACAGGCGTTGGAGGAATGTTCGTGAGTTTGTAGGTGGGGTGGTAGCGTGAGAAATGCATTGGGACATCCGGCCCGACTTTTTCATGGACCCAGGCGCACATATCGTGGACCGACTGCTCGTCATCATTCAATGTAGGGATAATCAGAATCACCAACTCCAGCCAAAGTCCCAACCCATGCACCAATTCGATTGTGTCGAGAACCGGTTTCATCTCGCCGCCGCAATAGTCGCGATAAAACGACTCGGAAAACCCCTTGAAATCGATCTTCATCCCAGTCAACAGCGGCGCGAGCTCGCGCATCGGTTTCTCTTGAATGTATCCGTTCGAAATCATGACACTGCCGATGCCCAATTTCTTGGCCTCGGCCGCCGTATCACGCATATATTCGTAGTAGATCACCGGTTCGGTGTAGGTATAGGCGATCGTCGGCGCATTTGCGGACCCAGCGACATACGCCGTTGTGCCGGGATCCAGGTCGTACGAAGGAATCTGCTCGGGCCGAAACTGGGAAGTGTTCCAGTTTTGGCAAAAGACGCACTCGACGTTGCATCCGACTGTGGAGAGCGAGAAGGCTTTCGTCCCCGGTCGGTAATGATACAACGGCTTCTTTTCGATGGGGTCGACCTGTAACGAACAGGGCCTTCCGTAGACGAGGGTCTTGTAGACGCCCTCCAGATTCTCCCGTACACCGCAGTACCCACGTTCGAGATTGGCCACGCGGCACTCTTTGGGACAGAGTTTGCAGACGATCTTCTTGCCATCCTGTTTTTCGTAGTGCAGTGCCTCCCGGTTCGAGACGCCGATGCCGCGCTGGATTTCCGTGGGCTCTTCTGCGCCCGCCGAACAGGCGCTTGCGGCCATAGCGCACCCCGTGCAGAGTGTCGTCCGTAAAAAGTCGCGCCGATCTGGACGATCCGGGTTTTTCCGCGAGTCGTTCATGCGATCTCCACCAAATCGATCTTGGAGCGGTCGGCCCATCCGACGCCACGTTCTTCGGCAACTTGGAGATAGAGCGGCTCACGATCCAACGCCGCCAGGGTTTCCAAGCCTTCTGTCTTTCGACGCGCCTCGAGTATGTCGCTGCCAACCGCGTCCAACGCCACCACATCGCGCGAAACGAGCAGTCCATCGTAGTTCCATACCCCCGGCGCATGGTGGGCGGGACCGCCGTCGCATTGAGCGCGGAAAGCGTCACAGATCGTCAGGCGCTGTTTGCGCAAGACGTGTGGGTGGAGACAGAGGTCGGCCAAATAAGGGTCTTTGTGGACATGAAAGTGGTATTTGTTCGGATTGTGGATGACGCCGAAGAGGTTCTTCATGCCGATCGATGTCCCCGAAAGATCGTGGTCCTTGAGCACGCCGACATTGATGATGGCCGTACAGAACTGGCTCAGAATCCGTGAGAAACAGGAACCGATACTCCCGGACATTTCGGGCATACGTTCGTATCCCACGCCCTCGGTATCCGTCGCCAAGACACGTATACCGGAACTCAAGGTGGGAGCCGTCAATCGCGCGCGCTTCAGTTCCCGTTCGAAGCGATCCCAGACAACAATCCGCTCCTTCGGTATCCCACAGGCGATCAACCGCGTCGCAATCGCATCGATCAGTTCGGGATGAGGGCTGAGATGTGCACCACCCAACGTGTTGACCTTCAGGCCAATTGTGTCCTTCTCAGAGAAAAGGTTTCTCCACGCGGAATCGGGATCCTTCTTACCGGTCGCAACTGCCACGGAGCGGTCGAGCATCTCCTGAACCGCCTTGCGATCGAGTCGGTTCTCTTCCCCAAGCAGACCGGCGCGCCTAGCCAAGGCGACAACACTCCGCGAAGGTCTGGGTCCCCCCACGGCAAGGCTTTTCCTCGGTAACCAAAGCCCGACCCCTCCGGTAGCGGTCGCCGCAAGTGCGCTCCCCGCCGAGGCTATCATCTCACGGCGCGTCAGCCCTTTCACGACTCTTCCCCCTCGAACACCTTGAAGCGCTCACCGAAAACTTGCGCCTGAAATGTCTTGAACGAACAGCCCTCCTTCCAAGCCTCGGTGGAGAGCCCGGCCTTCTCGCACAGGTGTCCGAGCGTCTCTTCAACGTCCCAACCCTGATCGAGCGCCACCTGGGGAAGATAGATCGCAGACCGTCGGCCTTTCTCTACTACGATCCCGTCTCGTCCCAGTACAATTTCTTTGTGCGAAGCAACCGATTGCAGCGGCGTCATCACCGAAATCTCGATCTCAATCTTCTCCAACTCATCCTCTTGTAGCGGTGAGAATCGTTGATCGCCGAACGCCGAGCGAATGACACGATCGGCAACCGCTTCATGCAAAGCCATAACCGGCTCCAAAATACCGATGCAGCCGCGCAATCGGCCTTCCTTCTGGAGTGTGACGAAAACACCGCGTTTTTCGCGCAGGCGCTCCGTTAGCGCAGCTTTGGCAGGTTTGTATTCAGCAGTCTTTCCGGCTTCAAACGTATCCACCAAACGTTGCCGCGCGAGTTTCAGCAGCTTCGTCTGCTCGTCCTCATCCAGATAGGCCGGGTTGTGCTGAAAGACGATGGAGCAATAACTGACCGACTCTCGATTGTCACCGGTCATCTCGGCAGACGTCTCGTAGCGCAAGACTCCCGCCTGTATCTGTGCGGGGAGGGTCGCCAGCAGAATCTTGATCGGGTTACGACCGCAGATCGTGAGCCGGGTCCGGTCTAGAAACGACCAGAAACTCGACAGGTTTCCGTTGATGATTTGGTTGACGGCATAAAAATCCAACGCTCGCACGATCTGGGGAATTTCTTCCACAGGCGTCTCTTTGCGATAGGGGATATAGCGGAACCGGTTGCCCTGGTGTGTGAAATCGCTACTCACCAGAAGCAGCGTATCTTCGCCAAGCAGCGGCCGAATCACCTCAGCAATGGCAAAACAGTCGCTTGGCTTTTCGATATCCCCTATCAGAATCGGGATGATTTTGACCCCGGGTAGCGTTCTTTGAACGAAGGGGAGTTGAATCTCCAGGCAGTGTTCATCGGTATGGGCGGAGCTGTGCTCTTGAAACCATTCCGATTTGAGCAGGACGTCACAGGCTTCTCTATCGAGAGGGATCTTCCCCAGCGGCGTCTCGTACGCTTCGACGGGAGCGATCGATCCACCACGAAAATGGGCTGTGTGTGTAGGACCGAGCATCACGATCCGTTTGTACGAACCATTGGCCACAGCCTTGTAGGCATAGGCGGCGGTCCGTCCCGAGTACGCGTGCCCGGCATGAGGGACGATCACCGCCCGGACAGGCAATCCC
>CAYTDF010000217.1:0-7823 GCA_964436365.1 uncultured bacterium
CGTGTTTGCAGGTATTGTCCCGCCATTCCTTGGACCACGCCCTCATGGAACGGAATCCCCAAAAAGCGCGTTGGATCTTTAGAACGATTTGAGCGAGTACAATAGCGAAGATTGAGAAGATTTCTACTGTAGCGGACAAAAACTGTGTAAAAAACAGGCAACGGAGGTCGTTCCCACAATAAAAAACCCTGTTCTTAATCCATTAAATTATGTATGGCTTTCACTTGTAGGAGTGATATTGTATTTTTTTTCGCGGTCGCTGTGCCAGTATTCAATCCAAAAAGGCCCACAAATCGGCCACGCAATACCGAGCCGGAGGTTCGTGAAAAGAACGGTACACCGGACCCAGCGTTTCGTGAAATTGAAAGCGGCAAGAACGGGAGTCTCAGTTTCCAGGAACGGTGACGACAATCTCGTTATTGACAGACGTCAGTTCCCGAAGACCCTCGGACGGATAGACGGTGAGGGTGACGGTTGCGCCCTTCGAAATTCCGGCCAACTCGAACCCGACGCTCGCCCGGCTGGGCTGCAGATCGAGGGGAGCCTTGAGCAGAGGCAGGTCCCGAAGCGTCGATCGACTCCCCAAGGTCGCCACAACCCGGCCATTGGGAGCGTCCACCGACCCGATATTGTGAACGACGACGTTGAGCGTTGTCGAATCCGATTTCTTTTCCCAACGAACGTCGCTCTCCACAATTGCCCAGTCCGGCCGATCGGCGATGGCCTTACCTTTCTGGGTCACGGGAAGGTCCCCGACGCGCCGGACCGTCAAGCGTTGGGTCTTACGGGATGGAAGCGGCATGTACACTCCTTCCCCCCGCGCCTGAATCACCAGTTCCTGAATCAAAGGCGCCTTGGCATCGGGCGAACCGAACTGCATTTCGTACACGCCCGGTCTAAGCCGCCAAAACCGCATGAAGATATCCCGCGGCTGCTCCTGGAACCCATAGACAAGCGCATCCACTGAGCTTCCGCCCGCCTCCAACACCCACGCCGCAAAATCCTTGCCCGCTCCGGGCCAGGTGATCGCAAACGAGGGATACGCCTCGATCCCGCCCCAAGCCCCGGTGTACATCTCCAAGAGATGCCGCGCGCCGTGAATCGGGATACGGTCGGTAAAGACCACTTCGCTGGTCAACGTCTCGGCGTTGGTGCGGAGCGTCTCCAGGGAATCGCGGCACGCCGCCGCAACCCGTCGGCTATCTCCCGGATAGGACCAGGCGGGTCTCGCTTCGGCCGTGCGCCGCATCGTCTCCACGATATCACGAGGTATGGAGCGGTCGGCCGCCCACGCCTGAGAACCCGGCTCACGCATGGCCTGGGCGTATTTCTCATCACCCTTCAGACGTTTCAAGAGTTGCTGGGCGACACGATGGGCTCCGAGGTAGGTCGAGTCACCGGTCAGTGACCAACACCCCAACAGATGGCCGTACAGATACCCGGTCCCTCCCGAGAAGCGGGGTCGTCCCGCGCCGGTTCCTCTCCAAAACTCTCCAACACCGCCCAACTCGCCGCTCGGAAAGCGGACCGAAGCGGGCACGATACCCGTCGGTTTCTTGGCGTCGCTCCGGCCGACAGCGTCCAGCCACGCTCGCCCCCATTCGGTGCACAGACGCACCGCTTCGGGGTTGCGGTTATACCAGGCCAGCCAGCGTACCGGCCGCACAGCGCGCGCGTTGTAGGGAATATCCGCCGCATACCGAGACGCGCTGTCGATCTGACTCGCGCTGAACGCCATCGAGCGGAACCGTAGTTTTCCCGCACGGTCGCGTGCGGTCCATGTATCGCGCATGCACCGCGCGGTCGCCATGGCTCGTTCGATAGGAATCGGGTTGCCGTAATCCAGCGCCATCACGATCGGCAGAGTGTCCGCGACCAGTGAGGAGGTGCGGTCGACTTCGGCCGTCCGCGCCGCATACCCGTCCGCAATCTCACCGCTCTCCCAGACACCTTCCACCAGCCTGTGAATCCCCAGCAGCGCGTTCTCGTGTCCGGCAATCAGCGCGGCCGTGGACCAGAGCTCCAACATCCGGCAGTCGGCCTCGAAGCCGCCGCCCAGCTCGCCGTTAACCAGCTGCCGCTCTTCGACCCAATAGTCGACAACTTCGCAGATCCGGCCCAAAGCCTCACGGGCCAACGCGGCCCACTCCGGCGCGCCTTTCACGTCGTTCTCGTAGTTGGATTTCCAGGGAAACTTCTCCCCAAGCGACATACGCGCCAACAGGTCGCCGGGATACTCCTCGAGCAGTTCCGTGTAGTGCTCGGTCATCCGGCGGCGGGCATCGGCTGAGCCGTCCCGGACATACCGGGCGTTCTCGCTCCGGCCGAGATACGCGGTTGCCAACCAGTAGAGCGGATCCCAGGCGTCGGCCCGGACACGCTGGAAAACCTGGACCGCACGTTCCAACCGTTCGCTATAAGCGAGCCCCGTCTCTTGGACGGCGGCGCTCCAGTTCAGCGCGTGATAGTCCTCGATAGCCGTCCGCACGTCGCGAAGCAGGGCCAGACGGTTTGCGAGAGCGGTCTCCTTCTCCACCGCGCGTTCCAGATGGCTGACCGCCCGCGTCAACCACGTCAGCGGATCGGCCATGCTCAGGTCGCCCGCGGCCAGTTGATACAGAGAGGCTTTCACCTCTTCCTCGTGCGGCCCACGGTAAGCCGCGATGTTTTCGAGGAATTTTTCGGCGTCAAGATATCGAAGAGCGGCCGCGGCGTGATGCAAAGCGGGCTGTTTCACGACATTGGCATCGCTGGACCGAATCGCTCCCCCCTTGCGAAGCAGCCCCGCACCCCGCACCAAGATCGGCGAACGATGGCGCAAGAACCGAATACCCCGCAGGCTGTTCCGCGATACCCAGTTCCCGGTCCCACCGCGTTGCACAACCGTCACGATCGCGGGGCCACCGTCGGTCTTATAGAGAAAACGGAGCGTGATCTGTTCGGCGGGCGGCTCCCCTTCGAGCGTTTCGGTTTGCGCCGTGGCCACCGGTTGACCGTTACAGAGCAGGTCCGTAGTCACACGCCCTTCGCTCCCACCCACGGTGACATCCACGGCGTAGCTTCCGGGAGGAAGATCCACCTGAAGTGCCAACGGTTGCGGATTGCCGGGCGTTGCGGGCCGGTCGGCGTACAGACCGTCACACCCCAGCGCGTCCGCGCGCACACTTGGTCTCCCGTCGAGAGCCCCGCCAGCGGTCTGCCGCAGACCGTACCCACGCGTCGCGTTGTAAACCGTATCCGCGTAAATCGTCCGGCAGCCCTCGGCAACCTGTGAATCCCGAGGTCCCAAGTCGAACCCATAGTTCCCCAATGGCGGGAGCGTGCTCCCAAGAGAAACGATCGCGACGGCTATCGCCGATTGAAGCACCATCCCCATACCTCCACTCTCAAAAGGACGTCCCACCCGAAACCGGAATCCCCTCTCCCGAAGATTGGGGGAGGCTGGGAGGGGGTTGAAGTCGAAGCGAAAGCCCCTCACCAATCCATTCGACGTCGCACCCCCCGGTGGTTATTCAGTCTAGAGCGTCTCTCGTCAGTTTTGTCCAGTAGGGCGCACGAAGTGCCCCCGGCGGCCGGGCGCTCAGCGTTTCCCAATCGGACACAACTTTTTTGGGGGGTACTTGTGTGCACGGCCGCCATGAGCAAAGCCAGCCACGCGCCATTCGCTTTCCCCCGAATCCTGTAAACTTCGAGAAACAGCACCGGTGAACGCGGTTGGGACAGTTGGCCCAGCATTGCGGAGCAAGCCGCTCGGGTGATATACAGTGTGCTTGCCGAAGTACCCTTTGCGTTGAAATCGGCGGAAAGCCCCTACCCTCGGGCATATCCAAAACAAGAACAGAATCCGGTTATCGGCAGAGAATTAACAGTAAAGGAATGGTCTCGTAGCAACAATGAAGATTCAGGCGATCGATCTCAAATCGGGTGTTCGGTGTGAAATGGATGGAAATCTGTATGTCTGCACCGACTACCTCCACCGCACACCGGGCAAAGGCGCGGCTGTGGTCGTGGTGAAACTCAAGAATCTCCAAACCGGACGTGTTCTGGACAGAACCTTCCGCAGCGGGGAGCAGATCGAGCGCATCAGCATCGACGAACGCAAAATGCAGTATCTCTATAAAGACGATACCGGCCATGTCTTCATGGACACCGAAACCTACGATCAGATTGCGCTTGCGGATGCGGTTGTCGAGGACGTGCTCAAGTACATGAAACCGGACGCCGAGATCACCGTCGGGTTCTACAAAGAGGAAGCGGTGAGTGTCGACGTGGGCAACTTCGTCGAACTCGAGGTCACCGAAGCGCCTCCGGGATTCAAGGGCGACACCGCCACCGGCGCGACCAAGATCGTGACATTCGAGACCGGTCTAGAAACTCAGGTTCCGCTCTTCGTCAAAGAAGGCGACGTCATCCGCATCGACACCCGAAGCAACAGCTACGTCACCCGCGTGTAACGCGTGGCCATGGGTAGGAGTGCCAAACGAGCGTCTCCTCCCCCAAAGATTGCGTTCATCCGGGAATTCCGGGGAAGGCGTATGGAACGATTGCTCCCCGTGCCCCTCGTGCCATCCAGAGCGTCTCTCGAAGGTCTTTCATGTAGCGCACATTGCTAGCCGCACGAGTTTACGTATCAATCCGTAGGGTGGGTCGTTGTCGAACGTAGCGAGATGTTGACCCACCGGAAAACACAGTCTTCTTCATCTTGGGGTGGCATAGGAAATTGCTTTCAAGAAAGAAACACAGCAGCCTGTGCAAAACATAGTCTTCTTCCATTGGCGTCCGTAAGACGCACGACAACAGCCAAGGCCAAAGAAGAGCAACACAGCGAGGGGCACGGGTTCCTCGACAGCCTCCTGCAGAAGGTACCCCACGGTAGCGCGCACGAAGTGCCCGCGAAGGCCGTGCGCTCAGCCTTTCTCCAACCGGAGACAGCGTTTCGAAGCAAACATTAAAACATTTTCTCCACGATCACGATCTGCCCCGGGGTCAGGTGAGCGGCGTCGAGCAACGCCTGGGGTACAAAGACCTTGCCCGCTTCCGGGCTCGAGCCACTCATGCGCGCCGGGCTGGAGCGTAGACCGCCAAACCACCATCGCGTATCGGAAACGTGCAGCAGATCGCCCGGATCCGCGTTCAGCCGGTCCAGCGCGTCCGCCGGGATCAGCACTTCGTCGGCCTTCGCGTCGTCCGTACGGAGCGCGAGCGTAAGCCGCGCCGGTTTCGAGGGCCGTTCGTTCGGCTCTCCGCCTTTGAAGCGCCGTTTGAACTCGCTTTCCGGCCCGATCACCAGGCCTGGATCGCTCTCTTTTTTATCCGGCCAGAGCAGGCTGAACAGAACCCCGATCGTGGCGCAGACCGCCACGCCGTAGCAGGCGCGCATATACTTGTATCCCTTGAACCCTTCGCCGACCTGTTCCACGCCGTGCGCGAACGGTTTGATCACTTCTGGAACCAGGATCGACAGAATCATGGCCACGATCCCCAGCCCGAGAACACCCACACAGGCTTTGCTCGAGAAACGCTTCCACATCGAGCCCATCAAGATGGCCACGATCATCGGCGGGGTGATAGCCGCCGTGAAGGCCCCGTGCGCGTCGTAGATCGTCTTGAACGACGCGAAAACCGGAACCAGGGCGATCCCGATCAAAACGGCGATCACACTGACCACACGCGCCACGCCCAGGTAATGCTTATCGGAGCGCTTGGGGACGAGCGGCTGGTAGACATCGTAGACCGCGATCGCCGCCACCGCGTTGATCAGCGTATCCACGGTAGACATCAGCGCCGCCGTCAGCGCCGCCATCACGAATCCGAAGATCCCCGGCACGCAGACAATCCGCGAGGCGGCTGTGAACGCGTTGACCGAATCGATCTTCCCGTCGACGGTCATCAGTGCGTCGACCTGAAGCCCGAGCGCTCCGCCGACTTCGTGCATGGCCCGGGCCAAGAGACCGGCGTTGCCGACCGCGATCGCCGCCAGCGGCATCAGGAACAGCAATACCGCCATCACCGCGCGGCGGCCGTCTTTCACGCTACGCGCGCAGAGGAAGCGCATGATCAGGCCTTGGTTCATGAACCAGAACGCCAGTGAGGAACCGAACGCGTCCTGCCAGTAGACATTCACGAAGTTGACGCCGCCACTGGGACGGTTGAAATGAGCCAAACCGTACCGGTATCTCTCCGGGAGCGCGCTCCAGAACGACTCGAACCCGCCCAGCGCATTGATACCCAGCACCAGGATCAGAAGGCCCGCCACGATCAACAGAAACGCTTGGATCAGGTCGGTCATCACCACCGAGGTCTGTCCCCCGGCGGTCACATAGATTCCCGCCACCACAGCGGTCACCACCACCGAGGTCATCACCGGCCAACCCAGCAGCGCCGTCACCGCCTTGCCCAGCGTGAACAGGTTGATCCCGATGTAGCTGATCAGGTACACCATGATGATGAAGGTTGCCAGATGGCGCGCGACGGCTCCGTAGCGCCGTTCGAAATACTCGGGAATCGAACGCACCCGGGAGTAGTAGATGATCGGCAACCAGGCCAGCATCCAGATCGGCATCCATTGCCAGTCGTTGAGGTAGGTCTGCGAGCTGGCCAGCCCGTAGGTATATCCGGCCTGGCTGTACTTGATGAAGCTGTACGAACCGACCACGGTGGCCACGCAGGACATCGCGATCAGCCACCAAGAGAAGCGCCGTCCACCGAAGAAGTAGTCCGCGGTCGAACGGGAGTATCTCGAGAAGAAGAGGCCGAACGAGACGATGGCCAGGAAATAGCCGATGATGACGGCTTTATCGAGAAGGGGGAGCATATTCGTGGTTTCCATGGTTACACCCCCGGTCCTTCGTAGGGGAAGACAAACGGGAACACGAACTGCAGCAGGGCATGCACGATCGCGTAGATTGCCATCCCGCCCACAAGCACCTGGAACGTTCGCCGTATTTCCGGCACCCGCAGATTCAGCGCGCCCGCCCGGTGCGCCATGACCAGAGCGCCGATAAAGATCAGCAGCCCGGCTCCATACTGATAGAAATAGGGTACGATCAATGCTCGATCCATTGGGATTCGGCCTCGCCTTTCTCGTCCGTTCGCCTGGGTACACAGACCGCATCCGGCCCCAGGCTGAGCGCTAAGGATACATTTGACTGCCCGGCGTGTCACCGGGGAAAGAAGGTGAATCCCCTCCCCCAAAGATTGGGGGCTGCCGGTCGTCCGGGGGACGATTGCGAAGCAAAGGCAGTTTCTTCCTGGGGTGGGGGTTGAAGGAGCAACCCGCTCAAACGTACCTCCCAACGCACTCGATTCGTTCATTCTTGTGAATGTGCCGCACGGTCGGCGGATTCCGAATGGAGAGAACCGATGAGCAAGCGGCTGGGGTTCGCAACACTTGCGGTAATCTGCTGCGTGGTAGCCGTCATATTATGGCCAAGAACCGACCCGAGAGAGATCGCGTCACCTGGTTCGTCGATTGTGGTTCATGAGGGGCGGGTGGAGGTGAAGTCGAAGGGTGGGACCGACATTCTCGGGAAAGGCGATTCTCTGGTCGTGACTCCGGAAGGGACGCAAAGGCTCCTACGCCCGGCCACCGCCGAAACGCCCCAGACATCCGCAGCGGCAGTCGTCCAAGCCACCGCATCGCCAGCCGTCGAATCCGTCCACGGCTGGGTCCGCAACACGTCCGGAACGCCGATCACCGGTGCGCAGATAACCCTGCAAGACGTTAATGCCCTCACCGACATTCATGGTGTTTTCGAGTTCGAACCCGGCACCGCAGCTCCATGGGTCCTGAGCTGTTCGGCAAGCGGCTACGCGAGTCTGCG
>CAYTDF010000218.1:0-7812 GCA_964436365.1 uncultured bacterium
CCCCTCATCTGCTCTTACCGCTGCCGGACGAAATGACCGACGACCAAGGCGCGTTGATTGAGCCGTTGGCTGTGGCCGTGCACGCTGTGAATCTTGCCAAACCCAAACTGGGCGAACGGTCCGCCGTGGTGGGGTGCGGCGGAGTGGGTCTGCTGGTGCTGCTCACGCTGAAGGCGATGGGGATCCGTGACGTCTTGGTTTACGATCCCGTTCCCGGAAGGTTGGCGCGTGCGGTGGAGTTGGGTGGTACGGCGATTGCCGACATCGAGGCCGCTCAGGGCGCGTACACGGTTTTCGAGGCCACCGATCACAGCAGCGGCCCGCGTGTGGCGGTCGATATCGCTCATGTCGGTGCGGACGTGGTCTTGATTGGCATCCCCGAGGGCGATGACTACTCATTCGATGCGCACGAGGCTCGGCGCAAGGCGTTGACGCTGTGGGTTGTGCGGCGTTCGCGGCTGACGACCGAACGGTCCATCGAATTCGTCCGCGACGGTTTGATCCAACCCGAGGCGGTGGTCTCGCATCACTACGAATTAGCCGATATTCCGAAGGCGATGTCTGAAGCCGCCGACCGCATCCCCGGCCTGACCAAAGCCATCATCCGCTTTGATGGTTCCGGGGTGTAGGACCTTGTTCGGCTCAATCAGAGGAACTACAGCAGGGCACTAAACTCCGCGACTGAAAGTTGCGCTTGATGCAGGATCGATCTCAATGTTCCGCGCTTGAGATCGTTGTTGTGGTGGGGGACTGTCACGCGCCGCCCGGATTCGTGCCGCAGTGCGACGTGACTGCCTGTCTGATGGTGTACGACGAAGCCGACCTTCTTGAGAGCGCGGATGACCTCGCGCGGTGTGACGATCGGTAAGCGGGGACTCATGCGGACGGGGTGAGTGAGACAGAGACCTTCTCTTGAACGAGACCGCTCGGTTCGATCGGTATCTCTTCACCGTCTTTGGCCAGGGACTCGAGGTAGCAGCGGATGGCGTCTTCTGCCATCCTATGCGCCTCTTCGATTGTGGCACCCTCGGTGATGCAGCCTGGCAGTGTGGGTACGTGAACGACGTAACCCCCTTCTGGGGCCGGTTCGTAGATGACCGTGTAATCGTAACTCATGGCGGATCTCATGCACTTCAGATGGTCTTGTACAAGCCTAGCTATTATAACGTGTAACCTGTCAGAGTCAATATGCCGATGACGGTCTTGGCACTCGCTGCCCAGCGTTTTTCAATCGAATCCACCTCCCTCAAACCCACCGTTCCCCGCGGCTATTACGTATTTGGAAATACGTAACAACGTGGCGTGAAGCCCGCAGCAGGTAGATGTCGTACAGATGCCACGGTTTCATATAGACATACTGCTTGAGCCAATGCCGGGGACGAAGCAGCCGCCACGCACAAGAACGCAGAAAGCAGCCCATGCCGTAATGCTTCACCACAAACCGGAGACGTAGGTTTTCGTAGTAGTAGTGGTGGTCGAGCGGATCGCGGTCGATCCGGCCCTCGTAAGCGAAATGATGAAACACTTTGACTTCGGGGTCCACCGCCAGACGCGTGCCGAGTTTGATGAGGTTCTCGGAGAGGTCCGCGTCGTCGTAGAGGTAGAAGAAATACTCGTCGAACCCGCCGGTCCTTTCAAAACAATCCTTACGCACCAACTGCAAACAGGTCGAGAGCGTCGGCGGATTCTCCTTGGGCCGGGCCGAGGCTTCCGCGTCGTGGCTACCTTCCCAGTCCATGCACGGCGACCAGCACCAGAGCGTCTCCAGGTTTTCGTCGCTGAAATAGATCCCCGAAATCGCGGAGACTTCGGCGTCCCGTTCCAGACGATCCACCAGACGCTGCAGACCGCCCGGCGTGCGCAGCTCCGCGTCGGAATCCATGAACAGCAGATACTTGCCCGTCGCTTTGGCGTACCCATGGTTACGGGCCGCCGCCGCGCCCACGTTTTCCGTGTTCCGGACCAGCGTCACATCGCTCTGGCTCTCCAGCCATTCGGCCGAACCGTCGGTGGAGCCGTTGTCGACCACAACCACGTTCAGCGCGGGGTAGTTTTGGGCGCGCAGAGAGTCGATGGCCGCTTCGAGCAGACCACAACGGTTCCAACTCACCAGGATGGCGGAGACGGTGGGGGAGGGGCCAGTGGGGAGCGTGCCAGTGGGGGGCGTGCCAGTGGATTGGGTTTCGGGGTTTGCAGTCATGCCTGAACGAGCGAGGGGCTCCGGTCAGCCTTGTTGCTCTTCCCACTCAAGCATGCTGGTGAGGACAAAGCAACTGTGCGCGCAACTGCACGTTGTGATCTCTCGGCGGCGCGCCTCAGCCGCGGGGCTGGTCCACAGCGCCTCGAAGTCGTAGTTGAACTCCGCCAATTGCGCGAACGGCGGCGTGAACTCACAGGCGGTCACCGACCCGTCGCTGTAGACCACACCCGTGGTCCGGCCCGCCGAGAGGCACCGGAACGGCGCGGGCTTGCCTTCGTACAGTCCGACCTGCACTTCCAGTTGCCGCACGAAAGGCTCCATCACACCGTTCTCGCGTCGATCGATCCGGCGCACGGTCTCCGCGATCTCCCGCAGCCGTTCGGGCGGAGCCGGGTCGCAGGCTTTCGGACCTTCGGGCTGGCGAAGATGTTCCGGTAGGCCCCAGACGCTGAAATCCGCACCTCGCACCAGGTCGTAGGCGTGCTCCACCCCGATGTCGTCCCACAGCAGTTCGGCCAAGGGCTCGAGTTCGGTGGTGTTGGTCGCGTTGACGTTGGTCAGCACGTTGACTCGGAACCCGGGAATCTTCTCCGGCAGCTTCGCCAGTTCTCGCAGGTTGCTCACGATTTTTTCAAAGCTCCCCGGCGAGGCCCGCAACCGGTCGTGGGTCTCGCCCAGACCGTCCAAACTGACTTGGAACGTCAAAAAGTGTTCGTGCCCATCGCACATCCGCCGTTCGGCCAACTCCACCATTCGGTCGAGCCGCAGACCGTTGGTGTTGACTTGGAGGTGAAAGGTCCCGTTCCGCTCGAAGAACGTCTCCACGATCTCCGGCAGGTCCGGCCGCAAGAACGGTTCGCCGCCGGTGACGCCGACGGTCTGTAACGGTGGGCAGCTCGCGGCTACAGATTGCAGTTCGGACAGGCTCATCTCGCTGCCCGGCTCGGCGACCCGCTGCCAGAACATACAATGCTGGCAGCGCATGTTGCAGCGATCGGTCACGAAGAGGATCAGGTGCTTGAGGCGCGGCGCGGGATACTCTCCCCGGGGGGCGGGGGAGCGTTTCCCCTTCCACAATCGACGAATTAGGTTGGTGACCATGCTGCGCACAGGCTATCCAAAAGCTGACGGGTTTCAACGCCGCTCTGCTACACTCGCTCGATGACTGTCGCCGAACCCACAAAGCCGAGCCGCTCCCGGCGGAATCTCACTTTCGCCCTCGCGGGACTCGCCGCGCTGGCGGTCGTGGTCCAAGTTCGGATCTACCCTCCGGATTGCGCCTATTACTATGCCTACGCGCACAGTCTGCTCTACGACGCCGACCTTCTGTTCGACAACCAATACGAGGCTTTTCCTTTCCAGCCTTACGAGTTCTACCTCTCGCCCCAGGGCGTTCCCGCCAACGACTGGCCGGTCGGCACGGGGATCGTTTGGCTCGCGGCTCTCGCTTGGACTCGCTTGGGGCACCTCTTGGCCGCGCCCATCGGGCTCGTGGGGCAGGCGACCGGATACGAAACCGCGTCGAAACTCGCCGCAACGCTCGTCTCCAGTCTGCTCGGGCTCTTGGCTGTGGCTATTCCCCTGGCCATGCGCAAGGACTGGATCCAGGATCGGGGGCTACCCCGCTCAAAGGCGATCTGGCTGTGGGCGGCTGTCCTTTGCGGAACCCCGTTCGGCTATTGCCTGATCGTCTTTCCCGCCAACTCGCACATCCCCTCGGCGGCCCTCTTGGCCTGCGCGCTAGGAGCCTGGTGGCGATGGCGGCGCACCGGGCAGGCCGATACCACACCCCGGCAGAGGATGGGCTGGGCGATCCTGACCGGTCTCAGTGCGGGAATGCTCCTTTGTATCCGGCCTCAAAACGCGGTTTTCGGGATCGTCCCGCTCTTGGATTTGGCGCTCAATCGTGACGGCGGGAGGCGTGTGCCTCGTCTCCCGGAGGGCGGGGCGGCGCTTGTCGCGGCCTTTCTCGCGGTGCTGCCGCAGCTCCTCGTCTGGCGGACACTCTACGGAGACTGGATGGCCCTGCCCAAGATCGAAGAGATGCACTGGTTGCACCCCAACCTGCTGCCGCTGCTCTTTTCGTCGTACCACGGCTACCTCTCCTGGGCGCCGTTATGTTTGCTGGCGTTGGTGGGGTTGGCCATGCGGCGAGCCAACTGGCCGTACTTGGCCGGGGTTCTGGCCCAGATTTACGTCAATGCTTGTAACGAATGGTGGTGGGCCGGGGGTTCTTTCTCTCAACGGCGGATGATCGGTTGCACGCCGCTGCTCCTGATCGGCATCTGGACACTCTGGTCCCAGTTACCGACAGCGAAGCTTCGCCGAGCGGCCTTGGGGCTTTCCTTGGCCTGTTCGGTCTGGACACTCGCTCTACTGCTGACTGAGGTGGGGGGCGGGATGCGTCTCGACCATGCGGTCCCCTGGAGCGGTATGCTGCGAGTTCTCCCCCCGGGGATTTTAGCGGGGATACAGGATTTTGTGCCTTGGTTTGAGTGGCGGGAAGATCCCTGGTCGCGGCTAGCGGTTCCTTTGTGGACCGGCGTCGCGGTGTGGGGTGGATTTCGGGTGTGGGAGGCGTTGGCGAGGCGCTGGCCCGGTCCCGATACAGTCCGGCCGGTGGCGGGTCTGTCTGTGATCCTTGTGTTGGGACTGGCGTTCTTATTTGGGATGTCGGCGGCGCGTACGCCCGGGGCGTTGGCCCGGTCTACGTTGATGGTGGATCGTTCATGGCCCACACACTCGCGATTCCGTTGGGTCTACCGATTCGAGGAGGGACACATGCACCTCGCCCGATACGAGCCCTGGCAGGCGATTGACGCCCTTTTGGCGAGTGAGCGTATCTTTGACGAGTACTATCAATCTTGGCGCACTACAGGCCACGCATTGCTGAAGGTCGAGCAACCCTATTTGGCTTATTTTGCGTGGAAAGAATCGATCAGCCGGGGAGACCGAACCGACTCGCTATCCCGGTTTGAGAAATTGCTGCACTATCTTCTTCAGACGCACAGTGAGAAGAACGTGGTCTGGTTGAACGATCTGGGGGTGATCGAAATCAAACTGGGCAAGGAGGCGGAGGCGAAGGCCCATTTCGAAGCGGCTTTGGCCCTCGAACCGGATTATCAACCGGCTTTGGGCAATCTGAGGAAGTTTGAAGCGGAGATTGCGCCCAAATTGGAGAATCGACCGGAAGCTATCCGGACGCTGAAGGAGTCATGGACATGGGAGTAAGCGGCGCTTCCTCATCGGAGAGACCCTTCCGACTTTTTGTGTCGGCCGGTGAGGCATCCGGCGACTTGCACACCGCCAACCTCTTGCGCGCGTTGAAAGAGATCGGTCCGGTCGAATTGGAGGGTTTCGGCGGAAAGCGCATGGAAGAGGTGGGAGTCCGGTCGCTGTTCGATCTGCCCAAAATGGCGCTGATTGGATTTGTGGAGGTGGCCAAACATCTTTTCACCATCCGGCGGCTCTTCGCCTTGGTGAAGAAGCGCTGGCGGGAGGAGCGCCCGGACGCGGTTTTGCTGACCGATTTCCCCGGGATGCACCTACGGCTGGCCAAGATCGCCGAAGCGATGGGCATCCCGGTCGTTTACTACATCTCCCCACAACTCTGGGCTTGGCATGAATCCCGGGTCGAGCAGATACGCCGCACTGTCCGGCGAATGCTGGTGATCCTCCCCTTCGAGGTCGATTTTTACGCACGGCACGGGATCGACGCGGTCTATGTCGGGCACCCGCTCCTGGACCACCTGCCGCCCCACGAAGAGCGGGCGCCGGACGCGGGTGAGCCTTTTCATATAGGGCTATTGCCCGGGAGCCGTCCCGGTGAGTTGAAGAAGATTCTGCCCGTGATGGTGGAGACTGCCCGAAATCTCCACGCACGGCATCCGGCCTGGCGATTCAGTTTACCTCTCGCCGAAACCCTGGATGAGTCCATTCTGAGCGGTTACGAGCTACCCGAGTGGGTCCGTGTGGTCCGTGACGAGGACTACGAACTGCGCCGCGGGCTTTCGCTGGCCTGGACGGCCTCCGGGACGGCGACTATTGAGAATGCGATCTTAGGTATACCGGCGGCTATCCTGTACCGCAGCCATCCGTTGAATGTCTTTCTTGCACGGCGTCTGGTCCGTGTCCCGTACATCGGTCTGGTGAACCTGATCGCGGGGCATGGTCTCTGTCCCGAGTTTCTCCAGGAGCAGTGCCGCCCGGATGTGCTCGAAGCCTGGACCGAGGAGTTTGCCGCCTCACCCGAACGGCAAGCGCAGATGTTACGCGGGTTGAAGGAGACCCGGGAGCGTTTGGGGCATCCAGGCGCTTCGGCGTGCGCCGCGCGGGAAGTCTGGACCGAACTGGAGTCTCTCCGGGGGGAGGGTTCATGAGCCAGATTCAGCCTTCTGTCGACTATCTATGACGCCTTTGGGTTTATGCAAATTGTTTATTCACAAAGGCTTATCGTGTGGGTGACGATCTCTGTACAGCAGGCCTGGTGCGAAACGGCTCTCCCCTAGGGCGCAGAAACGGTCTGAAACCTTTGTACAGGCGACACCCGGGCAAACCGAGCGATCGCGATGAACGTATCTTCAGATGTTTCATACTGTTGACATCGGACTTGCCGTGATGATAGGGTACGAAAACTTCTGTGCCCAGACGGTGATCGCTCGTGTCTAGCGAAATAGAGAAACTGTTAGAGTTACAAGATCTGGTATTGCGCCTCTCGAAAGCGGTCGAAGAGCGTGGGAAGCGTGATGCCCCACCCGAGGAAGAAGAGCTCCGGCGTCAAGTAGAGGCGTTCCGCGAGCGACTGAGTCCCCTCACGCTAAAGCGTTTCGACCTGGTTACGCAGCGCCGCCAGGGACGAGCGTTGGCCCCCACACGCAACGGCGCGTGCGGAGGTTGCGGCCTCATCTTGCCCACACAAGTTGTCCTTGATGTCGAAACCGGGATGTTTGTTATCGCGTGCGACGCCTGCGGTCGTCTGCTCTATTGGGACGCGAACTCTCTCGGATCGGGTGACCAGCCCGAAAAGGTGAAACTTTCGGACAAGGCGGCGGTAGCGCCGGTGGCGCCCCAACCCAAGGAAACGAAACGTCAACGGTTCTACTCCGGGCCCGATCAGCGCGCCGGTGAGGCGGTGATCGCCCGGCTGGAGGCCAAGCACGCCGCTGAAGCCAAGAAGAAGTTTGACGAAGAAGAGAGCGTGCGAGCGGAAGAGGAAGCGCGTAAGCAGGCTGAGTTAGACGCCAAAGAGCAAGTTCGGCGTGAGGCTGAAGCCAAGAAGAAGGCTGCCGCTGACGCCAAAGAGCAAGCTTTACGTGAGGCCGAAGCCAAGAAGAAAGCCGCCGCCAAAGCCAAGGAGAAGGCCAAGCGCGAAGCCGAAGCCAAGAAGAAGGCCGCCGCCAAAGCCAAAGAGAAGGCCAAAGAGAAAGCCAAGCGCGAAGCCGAGGCTAAGAAGAAAGCCGCCGCTAAAGCCAGAGAAAGGGCCAAGCGTGAGGCTGAGGCCAAGAAGAGGGCCGCCGCTAAAGCCAGAGAAAAAGCCAAACGCGTAGCCGAGGCCCAAAAGAAAGCCGCCGCCAGGGCCAGAGAAAAGGCCAAGCGCGAAGTCGAGGCCAAGA
>CAYTDF010000219.1:0-6018 GCA_964436365.1 uncultured bacterium
GTTCCAGGATGTGATGACCGGCGGGAATTGAACCCTGCAACCGCTGTTGCATTTCACTCCCGACAGGAAACGTTGCCCACGCTTCCCCATCGAGCCAGACATCGAGTTGTAGCGCACGATCCACTTTCCCACCATCGAGATTGAGAGTCAGGAGGCTTGCGGCGGAAGGATAGAGCGCCAACCGCCGAGGCCTGCCAGGACTGAGCGTAACCGCCCCGGAGTGTGTCGTTCCATTCTGCGGAAAGGTCTTGCCGAGGTCCAACTCGCGCGTCGGACTCGTGCCGGTCCCTAGGTAATAGTGGACGGCATCGTCCCACGGATGGAGCTGGGCGAGGCGTTGCAGGAAAGTGGCCGCTTGTTGCCGTTCGGCTTCAGTCGGTTGCTCCTTCTGCAGCCAAGCCAAAGCGCGGCACCAGAGCGCCGCGGCGCTCTCAGTTTCCGGCCCGTCGAGCACCGCGCGCAAGCATTCTTCACTCCATTGGCCGAACCGGGAGACGCGTTCGGCATCCTCGTATCCCCTCGGCTCGTCCGCGCTCAATCGAAGCACCGCGAGCGCATCGTGCGCCCGCACCGCAACCTCGGGATCGGGAACGTCGGTTGCGCGCTGGTAAGCTTGGATAATTTCTGACGGCTGTGCGTCGGATTTCTGGAGTTGTTCTCCAATGTATAAATAAGGCCAACCGCCCGCGAGCTCGGGACGGTACTCGACGGCGTTTGTGAACGCCTCGGCGGCCCGGTGCGCGTTCTCCTTGCCCTCGGCGCTACGAAACCGTTGTCCGAGTTCCCAATAGAGCTTTGTCAACTCCAGACGTATTTCTTCACTTCGCGCGACCTGGCCCAGGGTTTCGAGCGTGGCGATCCGCGTCTGGATCGCGTCGTTGGATTGCGTCGCCGCGTCCCAACTCGCCGCCTTTCGAAACTCACCGAGCAACGACCAGGCGATGGCGAGTGTCACCAGCGCGATCGGCATGCCGACCGGGATCCACGCGTACCGTGAACCTGCCGCCACGTCTGTTTCTTTCAACGCTCCCATGGGTCAAAGATCCTCAATCCCGTTTAGGTGCGATGGGTGTAGTCGGCGTTGATCTCCACGTAGCCATGGGTGAGGTCGGTGGTGTAGTACCAATAGGCTTCGCGTCCCGCGTTGAGTTCGAGAGTGACTTCGAACTCCTCTTGCCGGAAGATCGCCGCAGCGTCGGTCTCCTCGAAATGAGCGGGTTCGCCTTTCTCCATGACACGAATGTCGCCAATCCAAAGGTCGGCCAACCCGGGATCGAAATCGACACCGCTGTATCCGGCGGCGTTGATGATTCGGCCCCAGTTTGGATCGCCACCGGCGATGGCTGTCTTGACCAAAGGTGAGACCGCGATGGTTTTGGCGATCTTCTTGGCATCTTCAAGGCTCTTTGCGCCCCGGACCGCGATTCGGCAGGCGCGTTCGACACCTTCGCCATCCAGCGCGAGCGCTCGGGCGAGATCCCAGCAGATCGCACCCAACGCGCGGTGGAACTCGGCACCCAGTTCGCTGGCCTCGTTGCTGATAGATTCGCCACCCGAAAGGCCGTTGGACAGGATCAGAACCGTGTCACAACAGCTGGTGTCGCCATCGACGCTCAACCGATTGAACGTGGTGTCTACCGCTTCGCGGAGCCAGCGGTTCAAGGTCTCGGGATCGACACGGGCATCGGTGGTGAGAAAGCAGAGCATGGTGGCCATGCTGGGATGGATCATCCCCGCACCTTTGGCGCAGCCGCCGATATGGACCTCTTGCCCAGCGGCCACAACTTTGTAGGCGACCTGCTTGGGATGGGTGTCGGTGGTTATGATGGCCTCGGCCATTGCGCTACCGCCTTCAGGGGAGAGCTGGGCGTGGGCCTCTTCGATCCCTTTGCGGACCGCTGGGAGAGGCAGGTAGACGCCGATCACGCCGGTCGAAGAGGGAACGACATCGGTCGAGGGAACGTTCATCAGGCGGCCGAGAGTGCGGCATATCTCGCTGGCGTCTAGGAGCCCGCGTTCGCCGGTGCAGGCGTTGGCGTTGCCGCTGTTGACGACTACCGCTTGCGCGTGTTGGTCCTCGAGGTTCTCGCGTCCGACGATCACACCCGCGCCCTTGAGCCGGTTGGTGGTGAAGACCGCCGCCGCCGTGCAGCGGACCTGGGAGGCCAGTACCGCGAGGTCTGGCGCACCTGCGCTCTTGATCCCCGCCGCAATACCGGCGGCTGTGAAGCCTTTGGGGGCGGTGACCCCGCCATCCACTCTGGTAATTGTCATGATGCTCTCCACGCCGCAGATGGCGCGTTTCTTATCGTGTTCTGCAATTGAGGGAGTCTACACGAAAACTTGTGGGGGAGCATGCACCCCCCGGCGGGGACTGTGCCGTGTCGGATAAACTCCGGAACGATCATTCAGACTTCTGTTTTTGGGCGGTGAGGACGGTTACATACTCGGATCGGTCTTGCTCTTCTCCTGTCAGCGACGGGTAGCTCCGCACTGAGGCGAAGCCAGTCTCCGTCAGGAGGGTTTCGTATTCCTCAGAAGTGTAGGCCTGATAGCTGGCGGCATATACGAGTTCTTCGTCTGTAGCCGTGTTCGTTATTGTCCAGCGGCAGGTCGCCACGCGCTGGGTCGGGTCCCATGCGTTCTCCTGAAGACAAGTATGAGGCGCGCCCAGGAAAAGGCCGGTTTCGGATTCCGTTTGCGACGAGGGCTCCTCACCACGCTTTTGCACGGCATCGAAGTTGTGGGGTTCGAGAAGCAGACGGCCGTTGTCCTTGAGAGCGTTGTTGCACTTGCGTAAGAGCGCCTTAGCGTCCTGCGGCGGGAAGACATTGATCTCGCCCCAGATCATGACCGCGAGGTCGAATCCGGTGCCGAATTCCGCGCTACGGACGTCTTGGTGCAGATACCGAATGTTATGCCCCGCTTGTTTCGCTGCATCCTCTGCGTAAGCGATGGAGGCGGGGGAATAGTCGATCCCGACACAGTCGTGCCCAAGCGCGGCCAGGCGTTGCAGATAGAATCCCGGTCCGCAGCCGAGATCGAGCACGCGCGATGGTTTACCGGATAAGAGGGTGTCGTGGATCCACTGAACCTGCCGGTCAATGGTCTCGAACCTCCGGCTCGCGAGATCGTGCGCCTGCGAGAGATGCTCCTTTAGCATTCTTTCGCTGAAGCCGGGATCGTCCCACGGCAGATGGTCGCTCTCGGCCCAGGGTCTCGGTGGCGACGGTCGATTGGTTTCGTCTTGCGGTGTCATTCTTTCCCCCACTTCATCCGTGCGATCTTAATCCCTTTTAGCGATTCCTTTAGCGAGGCGATGTAATACTGTCCCTCATGCAGAACGATCTCGGGCGCGGCCACAGGCAGTGTGCCGAGGCGGTTCTTGTCATCGTCGAGTGCGAACTCTAGCGGATCTTTGGAGCGGTACACCGTGGTCTGGCTGCCTACACCGTATTTCTGCGTGCAGAACAGGTAATACCAGCCTTTGTAGAATACCACGTGAGGGCACTCGGTCGCTGTGAATCTAGTCCCCGCCGCGCCGCCATAGGCCACCTTGTGGCTTCCACTCCACTCTTTCAGATCGTCGCTGGTGCGGCAGTAGACCGCTCCCTTGCGTCCGGGATGAGCGGTGTAGTAGCAGTAGTATTTCCCCTGGATGGGCACGACCATCGGATCGCGGCTGTTGCAGTCGTCGCCGTTGGAGAACATCCCGGCGTTACCATCCGGCCCCAGTTGGCGTGCGAAGGTCTTGCCATCCCAGCCCTTGGACAGGCATACGTTCACCCAGTCGCCGTAGAACATGTGGTATACGCCCAGAATCTCGATCACGTGCGGGGCCTGAAGCCCGCCCAGCGACTCGCCGAAGTTGGGATCGGCCATCATCGCGATTCCCATCGGTTGCCAGTCGGTGTCGGTGAGGTTATTCCCCTGCCAGCGGTGGAAGAGCCTCGTGTTGCCGCCGCACTTGGTCTTGCGGATGCAGGACCAGAGTTGCCAAGTTCCATCGGCCGCCTGCCAGACACCGAAATCGACCGGCTGTTGTTTGGGATTGGTGTACGGCCCGAGGTCTGGGTCACCCGCCACCGACCACGAATCGCCATCGAGCTCAGGCATCCAGACAACGTCGTCTGCCGCGAAGGCGGGAAGGGAAATCAACACGGCGGCAATGGCCAGGATCGTTTGGGTCGGGACGTTTCTTCGTGACATCGCATCTTCTCCAAGGAGATTATTCGGTTTCTTGCACCAGGGTCATCAGCGCTTCCAATGCCGGTTCGACTCAGCCGGAGTTCCAGTGGTGGTCGACGACGATTGAGTTGTCGTAATAGTGCCGTATGCCCAACTCTGTCATTCTCTCGTGCGCGCGGACGGTTTCGTCATGCAGGTTCTTCGAACCCAAGAGCACGAGCCGCTCCTCTTGGCGAAAAGGGGCACCGTGTGTTTCGAAGAGAGTCGATGGGCGGTAGCGGTCGAAGTTGGGCACGGTTCCGAAGTGCATGTCCATCCTCCAGGAGACCTTCCATCTCTCCAACATGAGCGGCGCATCCCATGAGACGGCATAGCCGAATAACCTCGGGTTGCGCATCATCAATGTGAACGCGCCCCAGCCGGATTTGCTGTAGCCGAAGAGCAAGCGTCCCTCCGGGTTTCTCTGTACGTTGTACCGGCTTTCGATCAAAGGTACGACGACGTTCTTGATGTAACTCTCGTGCCGGATTCTCGGATCGCTGGAATGGTCGGCGTACCAGGGGAGGGTGTCGAACGCCATCTGCACGGCGATCACCTGGTAGCGGTTGTGCGCGTCAAGCTTCAAGATTTCCTGAAGTCCATCGCCATAGCGGCCACCGATGCCTGCCTCGACCGGAAGCACGTAGAGCACGCGATAGGCACGCTCCTCTTGTTCATCGTTGGGCAAGACGACTTCGATCTTGTTTTTGCCGCTTAGGTATTCGCTTTCGACGGTGTAGGCCCAGACGCGCTTCTCTGTGTTCCAAACCGGGCCGGTGATGCTTGCGGTTGGATCGAGCGTCAGCCTCTCGGGGCCTAGGCAGGCTGTCGAGATGAAGAGAGAGAAGAGTAGCGGAAGCGGGCTACGAATCGTTCTCAACGTATTGCAGATGTTCTTGCTTGGCATGATAGGCGACAGTTTACTGTGTTGTTGGGGGAGGTGCCAATGGGGGGGAGAGAGGGCGGGGCGTGGGCGGAAGAGGAGTGAGATTCCCTATTGATCGCATCTGTTTCTTAGGGGACAATCGCTTGTGAAGGAGCTGCGAGATGGGTATCGAAGACTTCAAGGAACGGGTGAGAAGCTTGTCGGACAGGGGATTTGATGAGCAAATGACAGAGGAGTGTCTTTCAAACTGCAATGCTGATAAAAGGCGATTTGTAAGTGATGACAGGAAAAGACGCAAAAGGCTGAAAGAGAATGCCCATTTGGAGAAAGATGATCAGCACAGGAAAACGCAATTGAGTATTGCAGAGGAGGCAAATGAGATTGCCAAGGATGCCAATGACATTGCTGCTCATGCCAATAACCTCTCTAGAAGAGCGTCTTGCCGTTCATGGTTTGGAATAGGCATTGCGATTTTGGCGCTTCTCCTGTCTGCAGTGCAGTTCTTCAGGAGTGGGGCAGCGTAGAAGCCCGTCGTGCTGAGGTTGTTTCCGCGCCCCTCGATACAAAATGGAGTCTCCGACTCCATTTCACTCGGGAACGCGGAGGTGGGAATACTCGGTGGGTCAACGCTTCGGTACTGCGTAAGTACCCGCGCCCTTCGATACACTCTCACTTCGTTCGAGCACTCAGGAACACGGGGTGTGGTGAGAAACTACGAGTCGATCATCGCGCGCTAGACAAGGGGGGATGCAGCGCATTACAATCGCGACAAGGCTGTCGGGATGTACCGGCTTCAAGCGCAATCGAATAGGGAAATGCAAGCAAAAAGGGTGAAATATGGGGCATGAAGAGTCGTCAATGAGGGGCGCGTCCAGAAGAGATTTTCTTTTCAGAAGTGCGATGGG
>CAYTDF010000219.1:6028-7785 GCA_964436365.1 uncultured bacterium
CACGGCCGTTACCAGCCTAATGACGTCATCATTCGCAGAAGAAGATGTTGCTCCACCTGCGCGCTATCCGTTGTGGGATCCCCGTCTCCCTATCCCATCACGTGCCGACTTGAGCGAGCCGGATGGTGCGGAGCACACGGTCATCCATCGAGCGGGCGCGGATCGCTACAATTTTCTACACGATTCCGCAATCGTCGAGCATGATGGCGTACTCTTTGCGGCGTGGTATAACTGCCCCAAAGATGAAATGAAGGAAGAGTCGCTGATTCGTGGCCGCCGTTCGTATGACAAGGGAGAGACTTGGTCCACAGTGGATGTCCTGGCTTCCGATCGCGACAGGCGTGGGATCATGTATGTACCCGTCGCGTTCGGAAAGCAGGACGGCAAACTGTATGCGTACGTCTCGAACATGACAGACAGCGATATTGTGACGCAGTGCGAGGTGTTTCTGTTCCAGCCGCAAACGAATATGTGGGAATCGAGAGGTTTTATCGCTGCGCGCTTTCTTCCCAACACCGCACCCGTCGCTCTACCCAGTGGAGGCCATATCATGGGCGGACGTGTCGCGGATGTGCCCGGCACAAAGCCCACCATACCGGCTGTTGCGTTGAGCAGGGCTGGCAGAGTAACGGAGCCGTGGAACATCGTACGCCTCCTGCCCGACGGAACCTTGCCGAACGGTTCGCGCATGCGCTTCCCCGAAACAGCCCTTATCGTTGAACCTGCCCGCATCACCGCGTTTGTGCGTAACGACGGCGGAGAGCCTATTCTCTTTGAAAGCCTTGTTGAAGGACGGACCTGGTCATTGGCCATCAAGCATAATTTGCCAATCGGCGCGGCGAAGATCTACGCGGGCAAACTGAGTACCGGACAACGCTTTCTCCTGTACTCATTTCCGACGGAAGGATACCGCGAACTACTTGTCTTGGCGGTGAGCGGAGCGAACGAGCGCGAATTTTCTCGCATGTGGCGCATTCACGACCGCGACCTCGAGGGGCTGAACGTCGGGCCGGAGTGGTCGTACCCCTGTGCGATCGAAGCCTTTGGCAGATTGTACATCGTGTGCACATCTGAAAAGCGGCATTGTGTGTTGACCTCTGTCCCGATAGAAAGTCTGCGCGTGTAGGAAGATCGGTGGGTCAACGCTTCGGTACTGCGTAAGTACCCGCGCCCTTCGATACACTCTCACTTCGTTCGAGCACTCAGGAACACGGGGAGAGGGGAATACGTAGATATTTCGGTGGGTGAAAATCACCCTACGGGTTGATACATAGGTTGTTGCGGGTTGTCGTTTAGATGTGGCCGGTGAGGATGTGGGGGGAAGTCTCTTTTATCAGTACGCTTTGGATCGAGCCGCGGGTGAGGGAGGTCTCCGACGCGAACTCGACCCGGAGATAGTTGTCCGAGAATCCGGCGTAGCCCTTCTCCGGCGAACCGCTTTCGACCAAGACTTCGAGTTTCGAACCGATGTAGGCTTGGCGGATATCCAAGGCTGTCTCCCTCGCGACCTCATCGAGACGCTTGCGTCGCGCACGGCGCAGAAGAGGGTCCACCGAGCCATCAAACGTGGCCGCGGGCGTGCCCTCGCGCTCGGAATACGGGAACGCATGCACCTTCGCAAACCGGCAGCGTCGAACCATCTCCACCGAGCGTTCGAAGTCTTCGTCGCTCTCTCCAGGAAAGCCGGTGATGATGTCGGTGGTGAGCTCGAAACGAGGTATCCGTTCGCGCGCCATTTGGACTTTCTTACAATACTC
>CAYTDF010000220.1:0-7783 GCA_964436365.1 uncultured bacterium
TTGGGGGATGCGCCCGCGATGTCCGAAACCTGGATGCGGTTGTTGCAGACCGCCGATGATGACGGTCTCTCCGCGCGATCTTGGCGGCCGGGGTACTTTGGAGGCTTACAGCATCCCGCACTTCAGGGCTGCGATCCCCGGGCTAAACTCGAGGCCTGCCGCATCGTTCACAGCTTGCGGCATCTTTCCGACCGGCAGCGCCACATCGCATTAGAGAACATCGCCGCGTTAGAGGAACGGCTCGGCGAGAAGGGTGTCGAAGAGAATTTGGCGCGGCTGGGTGTTGTGCGCGATTGGTGGTATGTCGCGGGGCCGTTCGGACTTTCCGGCGCAGGTGATCTGCAGGTCACTTTTCCTCCCGAGGTCGATCTTTGGGCTACCAAATGGTCTGGGTGGTTGGGTGAAGTCAAGCCCGTGCCACTCTATGTCGATGGCGAAACGCCGATGCCTGCCGACCGCTGTGGGTGGCTCGATTTTGGGCATCTCACCCGGCCTGAGGGCACCGTCGCCTATGCTGTCACGGTTCTCGAAGGCACCCGTGTTGGTAAAGCTCGCCTGCAGGTCGAGACATCGTGCGACGTCCGTGTTTGGTGGGATGGGCAAGGCGTGTTGGAACGCGATTGGCAACGCCACGATATTGCGAAGGTGTACGAGACAGAGGTCCCGGTCCGGCGTGGACCGATTCTGGTTGTGATCAAAGCCAAGACCGACAGGAACTGGCGTCTGCGCGTTCGCGTCGACGACCCTGAAGGTGTCGAGCCGCCCTGGACAGCGGTCGATCCTAGCGAAACGTCGACGGATGCACTGGTGCTCAAACCGTTCGAGTCCACGGGTGGGGCCGAGACGTCGCTGGAGGAACCGGTGCTCACGCGTGGGATGGGTGAGTCGGCTCTCCCGGATGTCCCCCAAGCCGAACTCCTGAAGGCGGTATACGACACATTGGGAGCGATACAGTCTGCTCGAATGTCTGAGGCCCGGGACGAATTGCTGAAACTCCGCGAGATCTGCGATAAACTCGACGCTGCGGAATGGGCGCTTCCAGACTTACTCGAAGCCAATCTCAACCTTACAGAGGCGCGTGCACGGTCGAGTTCATCGACTCGCCTTTTGCAGCAGGCACAGCGTGCGTTTGAAAAAGCTCGAACCGCCTGCCCGTTGGCGGTCGATGCCACAGTTGGGCTTTGCAGCTACTACCTCCGCCGCGACCAGGTGGAGGAGGCTCTGGAGCAGGCCGGAACATTTGCCAGCGAAGTCTGGGAGCCCACAGGACGGCCGCTCCCATCCACGGTCCAGGAGACCCTCGCGAATCTCTATGACCGGAAGGGTTGGCGGCTCCGCGCGCGGAACCGATACGCCGCCGTGCACGAAGGGAATTGGCCGTCGGATTCGGGGCTCTATGGGCAGCTCGCCTCTCACGCTCAAAGCATGGGGCGGAGCGGCGAAGCGCTCGACTGGCTTCTGCGCGGGCTTGAGAGATTCCCTCGTTCGAGCCGCCTATTCAACCGGCTGGCCTCGCTACCCGCAGGACTTCTATCCGGCAAGAAAGCGGCCGCGAAGGCCATCGCCAACATTATCGATACCCAGCAACGGCTCCACCCCAACGATCCTAACTGGCGGCGTCGGGCGGTGCATCTGGCGCGGCTTCGGGGGGACCTCGAGGGTGCGCTCGAAGTGGCGCGCCGCGCGGTCGAAGAGCTACCTCATTCCAGTGCACTCAAGGAGCTCTTGGCCAACATCCAGGCCGTCGCTCAGCCAGAGCAGGTGCAGGCGAACCGCGTGGCGTACCGAGCCGCGTTGGATGCCGCCCCATGGCGCGACAACTTACGGACGGCGCTTGAGGCCTTGCCGGTGGGTGATGACGAACTCTCCCAAACCACGAGGGTCGACGATCCTTTCAAACGTTTCGACGTCCAACTCGACGATCTCGATCTCACGGAAGCCGAGCGCTGGCAGGAGAGCCGGGCGGGATCGGTCTTCCTGATCGATATTGTCGCTTTGGAGCTGCAACCGGAGGGAACCTACCGCGAGTACATTCACCAGGCCGTCCGTATTATTAACGAGCAAGGCCGCCGGGCCTGGGCGGAGCACGTGATTCCTAGCGGCGTCGATCTGCGTATGGCGCGCACGATCGCGCCCGACGGGACATCTTGGCCTGTCGACCATATCCGGGCCCTGAACGGACAGCAGGCACTCTCTTTCTTCGAAGTCCGCGAAGGCTCCATTGTCGAGTACGCCTATGCCCGGACGGTCTCATGGAATCTTTCACCCGGGCGGAATACATACACCCGCAAGAATTATTTCGGGGCTCTCGAAGAGCCGATGCTACTTTCCAAACTCGTGGTTATCGCGCCTCCGGGAGTGGACCCCATCGCCGTCTGGGGTGAGAAGAGTCTGCCTGGCGAACGTCTGTCGCTCGAAGGTGGATCGACCGCCTATGTATGGGAGGCGCGGGGGCAGGATCCAGTGAAGAGCGAGAGTTTTATGCCGCCCGTGGACAAACTCGTGCCGACCGTGCAGGTCACCACGGCCTCTTCGTGGCGGCCGCCTGTAACCGAACTCCTCGCTCTGCTCCAACGGGCACGCGAACCGGGGCCGTGGGTTGGCGAACTGCTGACCGAGATCGGCTTGCCCGAAAAGGGCGGTGACCGCGAGCGCGTCGCCAAGATCGTCGCATGGGTGCACGAAGAAATCCAAGCCGGATCGGGAAATGGAACCGCTCTCGATACCGCTGTCTTACGTTCCGGGTCCAACACTTCCAAGCTGATGTTGCTGGAGGCGTTGATTCGGGAGGCGGGCTATGAGGCCATTCCCGCAAGAATGCTCCCTTTGAACACCGACCGGGCGGGGAACACCCGCGATGGGTTCGGTCCGTTTCCGGGCAATGGTTTGGGTGGTGCGTTGCTCTTGCGCGTCACCTTACCCGATGAGGACAGCCGGGTCGCCTATTTGGATCCGTCCGCGCGGTATGCGGAGCCTTTCTATTTGCAGCCCGGGTATCAATCGAGCGTCGCTCTCGTGCTGGATTCCAACGGCTACTACGCCGAGCCCGTCTCCCCGGAGCGGTGGCAAGGTGGCTGGATGCGGCCCCAACTGAATCTCCGTTTAGATCCCGACCGCTCCGCCACTGTTACCGGTCTCGTCCGTTTCGAGGGTCCCTACCGGCAGCTTCTCGTGCAGTTGGCGAAGAACGCCGAGAGCAAGGAGCGGTTCGTTCGGCAGCAGGCGGGCAACGCGGTTCGCGGGCTTGTTGTCGATCAGGCTTCGCTCGAAGATGCCGAGATTCCGACCGGTCGGCCGCATCTGGTTCTGCGCGGTTCGTTGCCCGAACATCAACGGGGCACGGATGTGCGCGAGATCGATATCTGCCCCAGCCCCGCGGAGCTGGCGCAGAGCCTGATTCAGGAAGTCACGCGCACGACGCCCATGACCATCGGCGGCGCGGTGGCCAATCAGCCGCTCGAAGTCCTTTACGATCTCAAGCCATTGCTCACCGATGGGGCATGGAGCCCGGAAATCCCGCAAGATGCCCTCTTGCTGGACCGTTTCGGAGTCTTCACACTGACGACCAGAATCGAGGGCTCCGTTCTTCGGGTACGCCGCAGTCTGTTGTTACCCCCACAGGAGATCGATGCCCGGTTGTATGGCGAGTTTGCTGAGTTCTGCCGTCGGATCGACGAGAGTGAGCGTGCGATCCTTCGGCTCAAACCCATAAGAAGCCTCCCCTAGGGGATCTTGGGTGGATGCTTCGGGCCGTAGGGCACGCGAGCGAGAGTGTCCTCACGGTGTCGCACGTTCGAGAAGCGAGGAGAAGACGTTGAGTCCGACAGAGCGGGATCGATCCATTCAGAATCAACAGGGTGTGCCGCAGCGTTCCGGTATTCCGCGCACGGACGAAGAAGGCACGGTCTCAGCCAAGCGGATTCTCATTGTCGACGACAGTCGAACCAACGTCACCCTACTCAAGAAGTCTCTTCGGCACTGCGGGTATGATGTGATCTCGGCGTTGAGTGGGTTGAAGGCCATCAAAGTTCTCGCAACGGCCTTCGAAGAAGGCAATCCCCCCGATATCGTGTTGCTCGACGTCATGATGCCCGGGATGGACGGGTTTGAAACCTGCCGCCGGTTGAAGGAGATGGCTGCCCGCCAAGAGTACTTCATCCCGGTTGTGTTGCTCACCTCCCTTGATAGTGTCGAAGACAAACTCACCGGATTCGAAAGTGGTGCCGAAGACTATCTCGTCAAACCTCCCGATCGGCAGGAACTTCTCGCGCGCGTCCGTTCCATGATCCGTATCAAGGATCTACAGGACGGCTTGATGAAAGCCAACCGAGAACTCGAAGCGACTCAAACTCAGCTGCAGCGCGAATTACAGATCGTCGGCGATCTCCAGCTCTCTTTTCTCCCTAAGGTCTACCCCACTCATCCCGAACTTTCGTTGGCCGCTGTTTATAAGCCAAGTGAAATGGCTGGAGGAGATTACTATGACGTCATCGAGATCGACGAAGATCACTGGGGGCTCGTCGTGGCCGATGTGACCGGGCACGGTGCGTCGGCGGCCGTCGTCATGGCGGTCACGCACCTCTTGATGCACTCGTTTGTCAACACGTTTCGTTTTCCCAGCACGTCCCTCAAAGTCGTCAATGAAAAACTGAATACCCACCTCACATCCGATCACCACTTCGTGACCATGTTCTACGGAATTCTCTGCCTGACACCGAAGTCGGCCGAACGCAACGAGATGATGTTCACCTACTCCTCCGCCGGACACAACCCGATGTATATCGTGCGGGGCCGGACAGGTGAGGTGACCGAACTGCACACGAAGTTGGGCTTCCCGCTGCGGAGTTTCGAGTCCGATGAGTACGACGAAGCGCAGATCGATCTGCAACCCGGTGACAAACTGGTGCTCTTCACCGATGGATTGATCGAAAACTGCGATGACCGAGGCCAGATACTCGGCGAGGCTCCCATCACGAACGCCTTGCACGAAATGAGGGACATGGGAGCCGAGGAGACGGCGAACGGGCTCTATCGGCTGCTGGCGAATCACTGTGGCGATACGCCGTTTCGTGACGACATTACCGTCTTCGTGCTTCATCGGGCCCCATGACAGAGGTGTTTTGGTCATTTTTTTCCCCTCATTGGCAAATGACGCTTGACGTCACCGAGGTTACCGGGTGACACTGATATCTAGGAAAAGCTGTGAGTGCGAGCCTCGAAGCGCTTCTCGGCCGTTCCATTCTGAACTGGCCGGGGACGACGCCCTCTTCGGGCTCTCGACTGCGGGTAATGGAAGGACGAAATCGGAAGATAAGACCCCATGGGTAAACCCCTGAAAATGATCTTGGGCATCTTATGTCTTGTGGTGATCGGGCGATTGGCTTTTGTCTGGATCCAGCGAGGCCTCAATACAGTTGAAGAGGCGGCCGACGATTCATCTGCGGCTGTCGAGAATTATCTACAGCAAACGGACAAGATCCGCGAGGATTTGACGGCAAGTAACGACCGGCGCGCGATTGGCCAGGCGATCAAAATGTTCGTCATCAACAACGGCCGCGCTCCGAAATCGATAGAGGAGTTGGTCCAGTCGGGCAATCTGAGCGCGGGCAGCACCAAGGACCCGTTCGGACAGGCCTACAGGTTCACAGTTGGAAAGCAAAACATTGTCGTGATCTCGGCTGGCCGGGATCGCGTGATCGACACGGAAGACGATATACGGTCTCCTTTCAGCTTGCAGTAAAGGAACGAATGGAGAGCGCGGTTTCGACCGCACGCGAGGAAGCCCGGGAGAGAGAGACGACGAATAGGTGGCTATTCCGGGGCGCGTATTGTTTTGGAAACGGAGTTTGCGATCATGGAAGGTGTTTTGCTCGAAGAAGAACAGATATCTCTTCTGGGAAAGATGCTCTACTACTCGGCCGACCATCTCACCGGCCGTGAGCGAGAGGCGTACGATCACCTCGTCGAGAATCTCTTGCGCAAAGTCAATCAACTCCGCGCTCTCGAACAGCGGAAGGGCAAGGGCACCAAACGCTCCGCCTCGGACGCCCAGATGGAGCGTAAGCGGAACGCGATCACCAATCTGCGACCGGAGGAAGTCATCCGGACCTTCGTGGACGCGTGGAACAAGCAGGATTTCGAAACGGAGTTCTTCTGTCTCGCCCGCTGTTTCCCCCAAGCCAAGCGCAAGGCCGAATCCGTCAAGGATTATGTGCTGAACCGTATGCGCAAATACGCCGACCGGTTGAGTGTCGGACCGATCATGAAGCGTGTCGCTGAAGTCACATGCTCTCCGGTCCACGGCAACAAGACGTCGGTCTATTGCGTAGAAGTCCACAAGATGCCGGACAAAGACCTCAGCATGCACCGGGAATACGAACTTATTTTTGAAGACAACGCCTGGCGCATCGCCGATTTCGATACCGTCCGCAGCCACTCCGTGCCCACGCAGAAACGAGTCGGCTAGGAAGTCTCTTGAAGTTTTTCTTCCGGGGACGAGCACAAAGCGCCCGCGAGAGCGGGGTGTTCGGCGTTTCTAATCGGAAAGAACTCTTGGAAGAGACTGTATCCCTGGTGCACTTCGTCTTACCCCGAGTACACTCGTCGTGCCGTGCGTCATAACGGTAGTGCATCATGGCGAGGGGGTTCGTAACTCATGGCATCTTCGACTGTTCCACGGTGTTCATCATACCGTTGGTGGGGAATCGGCGCGGTGGTTCTTGTGACCGCTGCGGTCTGCTTCTGGTTTCGGTCATCGATTTGGGCCGCCGCATTTCCTTTTGTCATCGCCATCGTCCTTGCTTACATTCTCGATCCTGCCGTGGGTTTGCTGCAGAACCGCGTCTGCCGAGGCCAGCGTGTGCTTGCGGTGGTTCTGCTTTACGGGCTTGTTGCGCTCATCGCGCTACCCGCCATCGGGCTGACTGGAGCCCTGGTTGTCCGTGAAGTCGTCGATCTGCTCGACTATGTCGAAACACCCCCGGAGAGAGGCGTCTCCGCTTCGACGATACCTCAGCTGGGACCGGCCGAGGGCGTGGCCGATCGAGATACAGCCGTCGGCGAGGGGGACACCCCACGGCAAGCTGCCACAGAAGGCGCGACCGCTCAGGAGACCGAGCCGCCCTGGTATGTTCGTCTGTTGCCCCAAGATGTCGCCGAGGAGCTGGAGGCCATGCGGGCGGGCCTCTCTGACGGTGAGAATCTGTCCTACGGTGGCATTGGCCGACTTGTGTTGAGTGCGTTGGCCACGCTCTTGGAGACCGATGAGGAGACACTCTATCGGACCATCAAAGGCAAGGTTGTGAGTCGGGAGACGGCGGAGCGCGTCGCCCAGGGCGTCGGCGGCATGGCAGCGGCGTCGACGACAGCGATTCAGATGGTCGTCGGCTGGGCGGGCGGCGCGGTGCGGTTCGTCCTCAGCACTCTGATGGTGGTCATCATCCTCTTTTATATCCTGCTGGACATCAAGTCCTTGGGGCTTGGCGTTCTGCGCTATCTGCCACCCATGACGCAAGGTGAAGTGCGGCGAATCTGGAACATGATCGACACGCAGTGGTCGGCTTTTCTGCGCGGACAGATCACGGTTGCGGCCGTGGTCGCCGTTTTGGGGGCGATCGGCTATCCACTGGCTGGTGTCAACTTTGGTATACTGATCGGTTTGACCGCCGGGGCGTGTAATATCGTGCCCTATTTGGGGCCTGCCGTGGGATTCGCCTTGGCCGTCGGATCCACCCTGATCGAGCAATTCCCGAATGGCTGGGGGCCCATGGCCTGGCAACTCCTC
>CAYTDF010000221.1:0-2147 GCA_964436365.1 uncultured bacterium
AAATGAAGACAGAAGGAGCCGCCTAAAATCAACTAGAAATGGGATTGACTCCTTGGACACAGCCAGAGAATTCAGCGGATTGTCCCGGCAGTCGAATTGCCGGAGCGCAACGTTCTTGGAGACATCGAGAGAAGGCAACTTGTTCTTAGGGCAGCCGAACGTGGGAAGAACGCGATTCCGGGTGACGTCGAGCGAGGTTAATCGATTGTTACCGCACCAGAGCGAGGTCAGCGCGGAATTGTGGGTGACATCGAGCGTCGCGAGCTCACAGTTTTGACAGTTCAGTTCCCGCAACAACGGATTGTGTGTGACATCGATACGGCTCAACGGGTTGTCGCTACACCCCAGCATGGTGAGCAGACTGTTCTGTGAAGTGTCGAGCGATGTCAGGCGGTTCTTTTCGCAGTGGATCGAGGTCAGCTTGGGATTGTTTCGGACATTGAGCTCGGTCAAATTGTTATAGCGGCAATCGAGCAACTCTAGATTGGCATTCCCGGAAAGATCGAGACGCTCGAGTTTGTTCGAACGGCAGTCCAACACGCTGATTCCGGTGAAAAACCCGATACCGCTCAAATCCCTAATACCGGTGCCCCTGCATCCGAATGTCCCTGTCTTGGCCGCCGCGTCCTTCGCGCTGAACTCGCCGTCCCGCCCAACCTTCATGTACTTCTCTATGACCGTACGGAAAGCCGTGTCTGGGAAGTTCCTCTTCGTGTTGATGTTCTAGTTCTCTACGAAAAGATGGGACGTCCACGCGTACAGCGCGAGCAGCACGAGCAGTAGGGCGTACAACTCAAACAGCAGCCGTCTCCGCCTCAGCTTCCCGCGCAGTCCCGATCGATTCTTCAGATAGGCGATGAGTTGCCGCAATGCACGCCTCCGATCTGCCACCGCTGAAGTGCACGCCGTCGTCTCCGGCGCGATTGACGCAATTCATTATAGATCGGAAAGCGTGCCGCGCCCCGGCTTTTGTGCGTACCCCGAAAAAGAAAAACCGCCAAGCGTTGCACTCGGCGGTTTCTTCTGAACGGGAAACCCGTTCAACTTTGGGATTGGCATGTTTCCAGGAGGTATATCGTGCCCCCCTCGAGGCCCGCCCGCTTGCGCAAGGTGATCGGCCCGGCGCGTTGGGCGGTCCTCATGGGAGACGTTGGTGAGCGATCTCTACAGCCGTCCGGCGGGAACAGGTTAGGCAATCGGTTCGGCCGGACAGCCGTTGAGAGACACTCGTACCACCGTGGTGGCGTTGGGCGAATCCTGGTCCGCCCGTTGGGAATGTCATGTCATATGGTGCACTTTAAGAAAAGTGTCTTGTGGTTGGCCGGTTTCGCAAGTCTCCCGATCGCGTCCGGCCCGAGTATTCATTCGATAGCATGTCTCCTTTCGAATAAGTTGTATATGTTCTCCGGTCGTTTCCGCGAAGGAATGTGACCGGTTGAGCTCGGGGGGGCGCAGGGGATTCGGCTCCGCCGCATCCACGTTGCACCCACAGTGTTTGTTGCCTGAACCGCGACTCCGTCACGCTCCCGGCGTTCTCGGCCCTCCCTGGCCGCTCGATTGCCCTATAGCTTATTGCGTCCCTGCCGCGCTCGCCGTCCTTTTCGGCGCGATACTCGGGGCTCGCGTTAGGCCGCACACCTGTTACCGCAGGTAATCCATAAGCGAAGGCTGAATCACTCTGGAAGAGGCCGCCAGCGCGGCGTTGAATGCGGTTTCCTGCGTGGTCAGATCGCTGATCAGTTCCGCGAGGTCCGCATCTTCCAGAATCGAAAGTTCTCGCCGTTGAAACACCTCGGAATCTTCGAGGCGTGTTTTTGTGGCATCGAGCCGATTGATCCGCGCGCCCACCACGGTTCGCGAATTCAAGATCACTGCAAGGTCGTCGTCGATGTCGCCGAGCGCATCGGATATCGCTTTGTTGTCGTCCGCCAGCAGAGCCGCCTGCAAGTCCCGGAACGTCTTGAAGACATTTTTCTCCTGAACCTCGGTGACCGCTCCTGTGCCCCCAAGTCCGAGAATCGAGGCCGTATCTTGATTCACCGCGATGGGGAATATCGTCGACGCGGGCGTCTGCACCTCGGTCTCGTTGACGAGTGTAGGCGCGTCGAGGCTCAGCGAGGTCACCAGGTTGCTCGTGTCTTGCGTCG
>CAYTDF010000221.1:2157-7418 GCA_964436365.1 uncultured bacterium
TGTTGCCATTGTAGTTGCTGGATACGACCAGGTTGTTGCCCACCATGTCGGCGCTGAACAACCCTCCGCCCGGTCCGCTTATACCGTCCAGAGCGTCAAGACGAGAGGCGAAATCTTCGAAAGTCTCCAAGGGATCGATGGTCATCTTGAAGGTATCGAGAACCTGTCCGGCGTGATCGTGGACTTCGAAATTCCAGGTTCCCGCAACCGCCCCGGCCGCTCCCAAAGTCGTCGCCGGACCGCCGGTCACGGCGCTGACGGTGCGCGGTTGCACCGCGCTGAAGATGCCCAGATCGCGAGCCAGTGTGCCGAGCGATATATCTTGTACAGAGAGCGATCCTTTGGATGAGTCGATCCGTTCGATCGTAAGTCCCGTTCCGCTGGGGTTGATCTTGGCTAGGACTCCGGCGTCGGCGTTATTGATGGCTCGTAGCACATCGCCGACATTCTTCGCGTTAGAAAGGTCCACCCCGGCTCGCCGCGTACCGTTGACGATGGTGATCAGTCCGGCGTTCGTGGGGTTGGTCGCGGACGGTGCCTGACGGATACCCGCGCTATCCGTTCCGGCAGTGTTAATCAACGCGCCGGGCAGAGTACTCAACACCGTGTATTCGTCGATCGGCCCCACCCTCGTGTAGGTCGGCACGCCCGCGATCGTTTGAACGCACGTGGTGATGTCGTGGCCGAAGACCTGAGTGATATCCTCGACTTTGAATGTATCTGTCGATTGTGTGGCGGTGATGCCGATCCCGCTGCCATCGTCGTCGATATACGCGTGCGCCCGGCCTTGTAGACGGGGATCGTTGTTGATGATGTCCAAGATGTCTTGCACGGTCGATCCCGGAATATCGTCGGCTGTACCCACAACGGCGTCCGCTCCCGCCGAACCGGCTGTGATGCCACCCAGATTGATGTCGAACGTGTCGTTGTCGACCGTGATCCGAATACCCTCGAGATTTGAGACGAGGTTCCCACTAAGATCGGTGAGAGCCATGTTGTCGGGGAACGGATTGCTGGGATTCCGGGGGGGGCCGGTGTTGGCGCTTCCGAAGACGGCCACTTCCGGCCTCACCTCGACATAACTGCGCGTCCCACCCGGCGCGGCGAGAGGATTGGCCGCAGGGAACCCGCTGTCGAGGTCGCGCTGGTCTTGGATTTTCTGATACATCCCCAGTGCGCTGAGGACATTGCTGCCGAAAGTCGGGCTGGGTGGGAAGCCTGGATTGCTGGGACCGTCCCGCAATTCGAGCGCGCTGGAACGCTTGGATTCAATGACCAGTCGGCCGTTGCTGGAGATGGACGCGTTTACGTCTCTCACCGTCGTGTTGATTCGCTCGACCAGGTCTTCGAGTGTATCCACGGTCAGGTCCACGCTGACGTCCTCGCCGTAAATCGAGAACGTGGCGAAATTCGCGGGTTTGACCGGATGATTGTTCTGGTTGGGAGAGGGCGAAGTCGGGCCGCCAGCTGCATCGGGGATTTCGGGAATCATGGCGAAGGAAGGGTTCGCCCGCCGGAGCGATTCCAGAAGCGTCATCGTCGGATCGGCGATCCGCACGGACGAGGTGATTTCGTTCTGCTGATGCAGAAACGTCTCTGTGCCGGTCAAATTCGTGCCGATCGAAACCTCGGAGCCGATCAGAGCTCCCCGGGTCATGTCGTCACCCATGTACGTTGCCGCCCCTTCTTCGACGACGAACGGTTTGGTAGTGGTTTCGCTTCCCGCGAAGATGAACACGCCACCGATGTTCGTATTGGAGAGGTCGACGAGCTGTTGAAAGATCTCGCCGATTTCTTGGGAAATCGCGATGCGGGATTCGAGGCTGGTGTTGTTTCCGGCTTGGACGGCGAGTTCGCGCCCCCGTTGCATAAGACTGGTCGTGCTACTCAGAGCCGACTCGGTCAACTCCAAATCCGTATTGGCGGCGTCGATATTGGCGCGAAGGCGACGGTTGACGCTGATGTCTGTACGGATCGCCAGGTCTCGCGGGAAGTCGACGGGATCGTCGGAGGGTCTGTTGATTCGGCGGCCGGTGGAGAGCTGATTCTGCAGCTGCGCCATTCGCTCGAGGTTGCCCTGGAGGTTGAACAGCGTCCGTTGCGCCAGAAGATTCTGAGTAATGCGAACCATGAAATTAGCCCCTATGCGCCGATAACATTGACCACGATGTCAATGAGTTCGTCGACCGTACTGATGACACGTGCCGAAGCGACGAATGCTTGCTGGTATTGGATCAAGTTGATGGATTCCTCGTCGAGCGAGACTCCGCTTTGCTGTTCTTGGAGCGAATTGAACTCCAGGAGAATTTTGTTGGTCGTATCGAGGAACTGACTGACGCGAGCCCCCTCCAGCCCGACGCCGGAGATGACGCTTCGATAGAAATCGCTGTGCGACCCATCCTCCAGCACGGTGTCGAACTGTAGCTGCGCGAGGGCGGCCGCCGCTTGGTTATCACCGGCCGAACCCGTCTTGGATGCGGCCAGGAAGCGTCGGTTCTCGACGATCTGTTCTTTGACCGCCATGCTTCCGGCATCCGTGCCCCCGAAGAACGTATTGATGCTCGCGGCCGCGAGAAAGTCCGAGGAGTCGTCGGTGAACGTGACTTCATCGGTCCCCGTCGCCGTGATTTTGATCTGACCGTCCGTATCGAACTGGGCTCGCACGGAAGGGCCGATGTTGTCGCCGATGCTGTAGACCCGGGCCGAATTTTCAATCGGGGCTTGAAGCTCTTCGTCGAGCGCGGGGCCTCTGTGCAGTCCCAACGCGGAGAGGATACGCGAGTCGTCGCTGCGGAATGTGAACTCGTGATCGCCCGTGGCCAGGAATCGAATCCGATTGACGCTGGGGTCGCGAGGGTCTTCGACGATCGCGGCCGAGACCGGCGCTCCCGTGGCGGCCGACGCCTGGTTGAATGCGTCCACCACATCCGCCAAGCTTGCCACACCGGTTGATGCGGCCGCTGATATCTGGATCTCTAAGATGTCCGTAACCGTTCCTTGGTCGTTGGCCACAACCACTTCGAATTCGCCCGTGCCGAAGTCTTGACCGGAATACGTACCGTGTCCGGAAAGGGTATCGAGGCCGAGTGCCTTAACGAGACCCGTTTCATCGTTTTGGAGAAAGTACCGTGTGCCGAAGGTGCCATCGATCGTCAGTTCGCCGGTGACGCCATTGATGGTGGCGGTGACATCGGGATCGGCGTCGATAGCGGCAGCGACTTGCGTGAGGGTTTCGGTCACGCCGTCCGCCAGTGTGATCGTTCGGACACTCGTGTTGCCCAGGATGTCCACGGTGACCAGTTCGAAGTCACCTTCGCCGATGACCGAGGGACCGTTGCCTGAGGTGCCAAGCCCGGGGAAGACCGTACTGAAGTTGGGATTCCCAGCGCCCAGAAAATCTGTGTTCTCCGTCCCGATCGGGAAGGTAACTGTTTCGTAGCCGGAGACACCACCCAACAGCGGAAGTGTCGGATCGGTCACAGGGACCTGCATGGCCGCGATGATTCCCGTCGAATCTTGCTGAATCGAGAATGTTTCGTCTGGGCGCCCCGCAGTAAAGCGGAGTTGCGCGCGATCGGCCGTTGGTTGTCCGTCCACGATTTGGGCGATCACACGGCCACCTGTGGTCGTGCTGATACTGTCGACCAAATCCTGCATGTTGTAGGCGGGATTTGCGGTCAGATCGATCGTGATCTGGAACGGGTCTGTCGCGGGTGTGGCTGGAACTCCATCCACGATCGCGCCCAGTTTGTCTTTTACCACGAAGTCGATCGTGAATGTTCCCGTGCCGGCTCCGATGGGGTCGGTGGGAAAGAGAGTGGAGAGGGCCGGCAGAGCCGCGGGGGTGACCGCCGCCTGTACGATGTCGGTACGCGCCATATCGACGGCGCTGGTGACGTCTTTTGCGAACACGGGATCGAAACTCACCGCCGACAGGACTTCACTGACGATTCCGTCGGCGCGGTCGATTCGTTCGCGAAGAACTTCCATCGTGTCTGTCGTGCGCACGGCAACGTCGAAACTCTCTCTCGTCATTCCGTCCTCGGTTGCCAGGCGCATCGTGAAGGAGCCGTCTTGGATTGTGTAGGGGGAGTCCGCGGCTGATGGATTGCCTGGCAGACGGGGATCGTTGAAGATTGTGTTCAGGGGGAGTGTCGAATCGACTTCTGAGGCACCCGAAGGCAGATCGATCGAGGTTGTAATCTCGCTATAGCCATCCAGTCCGACGCCCGCCGTATGGATCCGGTTGACCTCGGAGATGACGCTTCTAGCCAGGGAATCGATATCTCGGAGTAGCTCGGTGATGATTCGATTTCGGGAGTCGATGAGTCCTCCCAGTTCTCCCGCATCGAGCTGGGCATCGAGCGCGTTGATACCCTGACGCTCGAAGAAGACATTCTTAATCTCTTCGCCGTCCGAAAATCCCGGACGTGTCACGAGATGGTTGACGACGTTGTTATCGACGAGCCGGTTGCCGAGAATCTGCACGGAGACGAGTCCCGATTCGGTGATTGCGGTTTCGATGGGAACGATATCGGAGAGTCTTCGCAGGATGCGGTCGCGTTCGTCCCGCAGGTCGTTGGCGGACGTGTTCTCACCGACCTCGGCCACGGCCACACGTTCATTGATACGGGCCAGATCGTCGGCCAAAGTGTTGATTTCTTCGACTCGCATTGCGACTCGTGTATCCAGGTCGCGCCGGAGGGCGAGCAGGTCGGTGTCGATTTGCCCAAACGTCTCCGCCAGCGTTACGCCGCTCTCGATGGTTGCGCTCCGGGCTTCAGGAGCCTCGGGATTGGCGGCGAGCTCGTTCCATGCGGCATAGAACCGAGCCAGCAGGTTGTTCAATCCACCCGTGCCGCTCTGGGATGCCGACTCCGAGATGGGGCTCAGGGGATCGTTCATAATCGCGGCGATCTCACCAAAGACGACCTCTTGTTGTTGGAAGAAGGCCGCGTCGCTATTGGCGTTTCGGACTTGACGTTCGATGAAATCGTCGCGGATGCGCTCCACGCCTGAGATGTCGACGCCTTGTCCGAGTGTTCCGTAGGGGGTGACGAGGGGGTTGGCGGCTCGTTGGATGACGCGCTGTCGGGAATAGCCTTCGGTGTTGGCGTTGGCGATGTTATGTCCAGTCGTGTCGAGGCCCGCTTGAGCCGCGGAGACACCTTTCGCACCGATCTGAAGAATGCCAAATAGAGTTGCCATGTGCACCTAGCCCCGGGACATCGCTATGAGGGAGACGCGTTATCGGCAGTTTT
>CAYTDF010000221.1:7428-7777 GCA_964436365.1 uncultured bacterium
ACTTGAGTCCCTGGTGGGCTTGCTGGAAACAAAATGCAACCTGCGGGCCAGATGCGATATTTTCGGGCGGTTCTTGCTCGTGTAACCATGCAACTGTTTGATTTGTCGGCTGTTATGGGGAAGAGTATATCGGGAGCCCCTACGAAAACGCCCCCAAAAACAGCGCCGCGAGGCGGCAACGAACGCCTACCTCGCGGTAAAGGGCTGGTTATGACAACGTCTGTTTGTCTTGGAGGCAGGCGGCGATGGCAGTGTTCAGGCTGTCTACGGATGTTTTGGGGCTGGGGTAAGGGCTGGCGGGCTGTTTTTTAGGCTGGTCGTGGTGGATTTCTGGCGGTTCGAGCGACGC
>CAYTDF010000222.1:0-7773 GCA_964436365.1 uncultured bacterium
GTCACACGGACTGTGAAGGAAAGTGTGCGCGTCTCCGGGATTTTCTGCTAAGATACGCACCAGCACAATAACGAGGGAGTAATCTTCATGCGACCGATCTTCCGGCTTTGGATATTCTTGGGAATCTGCGGGCTAACCATGCCCTGCTTAGGTCTCGGCATCGACTCTGTGGGTAACGCGGACGGCGCCCTCACTTGGCGCTTGGGTGCGTTGGAACCTGGGGAATCCGCACGGGAAGTGGTCCTCTTTGTCGATGGCGACACATACGAGTCGGTCAGTGACGGACTCGAACAAGCCCGTTCCGCATGGTCGAAAACGATCGGAAAGAGCCCCCTCGCACAGGGATCGAAAACAGAGGAGCCGCCGAAATCCGCCGTCTGGATTGCGAACGACGCGACGGACTTCGCGCTGGAGGATGCCGGATATTTCCTCTGGGAAGGAAATCGCCAGGCTCTCATCTGCCCTGCGGGCGGGCAGCTCAGCCGGTTTGGCTATTACGTGCACTACAAGCGGGGGACGGACAGACACGCAGGAACATCGATGGCCGGAAAAGGCAAACTGCGAAACCTCAAAGTCGTCCAGCCGATCCGCGCCCGGGGCGAGAATGAGCTCGACGGCACCGTTGAAACGGCGGACGGCGCTCTACGCATCGTCATCCACGCCGCGATGGGAACCGGTCCCGTGGCGGGCGTTGAATTCGTATTCACCAACATCGGTTCCCGGCCGCTCGAGAATGTCGACTTCTCGGTCTACTCCAATATCGAATCGAATCACACCCACGCCGACGATTACGGTGTGCTGGATCGAACCACGGGGGCGTTTCTCGCCTACGACCTTCAATCGCACCGTTGCGCCGCGATGGCGGGCCTAGGCAAACCGGCTCTCGGGTACGCAGGAGTCTGGCCCTCAACCACGTCACAGATGGAGACTGGCACGGGTCTGGTGTTCGAAGACTGGGGCACATTCAGCGAGATGGAGCCGGATGCCGAAAAAGAGATACTGGATCGTTTGGCGCAAGGTGTCCTTCCCCATCCCCCCGCAGTCCTGCTTACAGAACCCACGGAGCCGGAGACCCGCACACTGACAGCGGCCGAAGCGGAGGAGGTCCTGCGCGAGGACTGGCTTTTCCAGGCGGAAGAGCACGCACTGGTGGACCGGGCGCGCCAAGAGATCGGCTGGGCGCGCGAACTCGCGGTCCGGCTGGCGAGAAGTCCGCAAGCGCCGACCTTGGATGGTGAACTGGCGGAGCTCAAACAGCTGGAAGCGCGCCTCCAGAAACTCGCCGCACGTGCGGATGAAGGCCCGGACGCGGAGAATCTCTATCTGGCCGTCCGGCAAGTGAAACGGGAAATCCTGTTCAAGAATCCCGCCGTGGATTTCTCGCAGGTGCTCCTCATCGACAATCCGTACCCGCAGGGTGCCGAGTGGCCTCATCAGGCACGCCACCGCAATGGAATGATGGCTGTGCCCGGGGGACGGCTGCTTGTCTTGGATGGCCTGCATCCCGGCGGAACCGTCCGCAAACTCGCCCCGGAAAAACCGGGCGGTTTCTGGCGGCCCGACCTCTCTTTCGACGCCAAACGTGTGGTCTTCTGTTACTGGCCGTACGATGAAAAAAGTTACCACCTCTACGAGGTCAACCTCGACGGTACGGGTCTGCGCCAGTTGACCGATGGGGAGTACGACGACATCGATCCCATCTATCTCCCCGATGGCAAGATCATGTTCTCCACCACCCGTGGTAACACCTACGTGCGTTGCATGCCCTACACCTATTCCTACGTTCTCGCACGGTGTGACCTCGACGGTGAGAATGTCTATCTCGTGAGCCAAAACAACGAGCCGGATTGGCTGCCCACGCTGCTCAACGACGGACGGGTAATCTACTCGCGTTGGGAATATACCGACAAGGCGCTGTGGCGAATCCAAAGCCTCTGGACCACCAATCAGGACGGCACCAACACCACCGTGTTCTGGGGCAACCAGAGCGTCTGGCCGGATCACCTGACCGAAGCGCGTCCGATCCCCGGCAGCCCACGGATCATGTTCACGGGCGTGGCGCACCACAACTGGTTTGACGGCTCAATCGGCATTCTCGACCCACGTGAGGGCTTCAACTTCCCCGACGGGCTCACCAAAGTGACCGCCGACGTTGCCTGGCCGGAGTGTGGCGAACCCCCGGTGGATCCGGTGGAATCGTCCCGCTATCACAGCGAGGGAGCCTACACGGCGTACAAGACCCCCTACCCGATCTCCGAGGAGGATTTCCTCGTCTCCGCGCGCGGGAGCGATGGCAACTTCCGGCTCTATCTCATGGACGTGCATGGAAACCGCGAACTCATCTATGAGGGCGCGTACAACATCTGGCACGCCATGCCGGTCAAACCTCGAACTCATCTCCCGAGTCAAGCGGATCGTGTCGCCTGGCCGGGAACCGGCGAGGACCGTAAACCCGCTGAGCCGGGCATGCTCTACAGCACCGACATCTATCAAAACGTCCCCGATCTCCCCCGGGGCAGCGTGAAATACATGCGTGTCTTGCAGATCGACGCCAAGACATCCAGCTCTTGGTTGCGCGATTCCCGCTTCTCCGGTCCCGGCACATCGGTTCTACAAGATGACGGCGTGAAACGCATTCTGGGCACCGTGCCCGTGGCCGAAGACGGGTCGGTTTATTTCAAAGCGCCCGCCGGACGCTCGCTTCATTTCCAGGTCTTGGACGAACACTACCGGGCTCTGCAAACCATGCGCACCTTCGCCGGGGTAATGCCCGGTGAGACACGCGGGTGTGTCGGTTGCCATGAGTTGCACAGCGTTGCCCCGGTCAATCGTACCGGCATCGCCCTGCAGCAACCCCCACGGGAACTGGATCCACCGCCCTGGGGCGCGGATGTCAGCATCAGTTACGAGCGTCTGGTTCAGCCGGTGCTCGACCGACATTGCGGGACATGTCACCAGGGAGACGGAAAGGGGCGAGAGACACTCGACCTGACCCTCCGTCCCGGCGACCAGTGGTTCTACAAAGAGCCCTATCTGACGTTGGTCGGCCAAGCCTGGCCGGTGGGCAGCGGTTTCGACACCCCGAGCATCGCGGGAGCCCTGCTGATCGAGAACTTCGAAATGAACGATCCCTCCAGCTACACCACGTTCCGCCCAGGACGGGGACTCTCCTACACCAGCAAACTCATCGACATCGCCATGAGCGGCAAGCATCACGACGTGAAGGTCGATCCGGTGAGTCTACGTACGCTCATCGGTTGGGTGGACGCGAACTGTCCGTACCGGGGCGAGGAAGATCTTCGGGACATCCCCGATCCGACCTTCAGCGGTGTCGACCTCCTGCCGGTCCGCCCGCGCGTCAAGACAGCGCCAATCGTTCACCGGCCATAGCCAAGCGCCCAGTGCCGCAACAAGGGCAAACCCACCTATGGGCACGCCGCGGAGTACCAGTTCGCAAGGCGGCCGGGGGATACACCCAGACGATAGGCCCACACCACGGCCTGGTTGATCAACGTCGTCCGCCAGATACCGAGCCTCTCCCACCGCCGCGCGGAAGTGAGCACCGCCGCCTCTGCAATCTCGATGCGGCCGTAACGCCGGAGGCGTAGCACCAGTTCGTAGTCTTCCAGTATTGGGAGTTCCTGAAACCCGCCGACCTCACGGAAAGTATCCTGGCGCATAAACAGCGCCTGGTCGCCGTAGGGCAACTGCCTCCAGACCGAGCGGGCATTCACACCCCATTCGATAAGCCGTAAACCTCGCGGCCGAGAGGCGTCGATCCCCAAACGGAACGCCCCGGCGCTCGCACCCGGCCGGGCGAGTACCTCGCGGACATGCTCGTGGAACCCATCGGGCATACGCGTGTCCGCGTGAAGAAACAGGAGGATATCACCGGTGGCGGCATAGGCCCCGGCGTTCATTTGCCGGGATCGGGAAGCGGAAACGGTGATGACCTTCGCGCCGCATTCTTTTGCCAGCGACGCGGTTCGGTCGGTGCTCCCCCCGTCCGCGACGACGACCTCCACATCCGGAGCGTCGACAACGGACGTCAAGGTCGAAACGATGCGCTCCTCTTCGTTCCAGGTGGGAACGACGACTGATATCCGTTGGCTGGAGGAGTCGGGCGTGGCCATTTCGCTTGAGAATAGCAAACCACCCGCGAGGCAGCCACACAGCCACACAACGCGTGCGCAGCAGCCTGGCAAAAAAGAGCCTTACGACACCCAAATAGAGCGGGAGCCTACCGTCCGTGATCTGTTGTTGAAATGTGAGAGGTGCTTTAGTTGAGTTCGCGCGCAACGACTGTCTTGGCACGCTCGATGGGAATCGCCACGAGACCCTTTTCGCGATCGATCCAACGGTACTTCGAGAGTTTCTGCCGTTGCCCGTCTTGCAGGTCGTATAGCGCCTGGGGAGCGGGTTCGACCACACGCTTTTCGAAGACGGCTCGTTCGGTTCGATGAAGGGCGAGATAGGCCACCGCAAAGATCGCAAAACAGAGGACGGCCGATACCAATCCGCTGAGCGCGAGTGCCGTCATATCCAGATCGTTCTTGCCAGCCATGGAGTCTCTCCGTCTCTCAAGCGTTTTCGAAGTTCAAGGACTCATCCAATCGGGGATCGCCGCGAGGAATCAAAAGCTGCGCCCCCGCACGGCGCACCACAACCGCCATGAACAGTCCGCCAAGCCCCACCAGACAGCTCACATCCAGAAGATGAATGGGAATCCGATCCGGGCTCAACTCGGGCATAATCAGCCAATAGAGATCCACCCAGTGCATGATGAGAATCCAAATGCTCCACCCGGCCAGAATCCGTTTGTTTCGCTTCGGATGGCGGGAAAGCAATCCCAAGAACGGAATCACAAAGTGTCCGAACAGCAGGACCAGGCTGACACAACCCCAGACACCGGTTGTACGGCGATAGACCCAGCCGGTCTCCTCCGGGAGGTTGGCGTACCAGATCAGCATGTATTGCGAAAAGGCGATATACGCCCAGAAAAAGACGAAAGCGAAAATCCACTTTCCGATATCGTGGTAGTGCTCGCCGCTCACTGCGTGCGCCATCCGCCCCGTTCTCTGCAGGTAGACCAGTATCAGGCAGAACGCAGAGAAGAAACACGTCCCGGAACCGGCAAAGAAATAGACGCCCATGATGGTGCTAAACCAGTGCGGATCCAAACTCATGATCAAGTCGAAACTGGCGAACGTGGCGGTCAACGCGAAGAGCAGCATCCCCGGTGCGCTGAGTTTCTCCAACGCGGTCGTGATGCCGGGATCGCGATTCCCATCCTGCTCCACCGAACGCCGCAGCAGCGTATTCGCGAGCCAACTCCAAATCCCGAAGTAGACCACACAACGAAGGATGAAGAATGGAACGTTCAGATAGCCGCTCTTGGCTTGCAGCATGGGGTCGTGTTCCACATGGGCCGCGTCCGTCCATGGGTAGAGGATTCCCACTCCATACAGGATTGGAATGAGGAGAACGGCCAGGAGCGGAAGATTGGCGGCGATCACCTCGGCGATACGCCGCACGACGACACTCCATCCCGACCGAGTCACGTGATGCAAGAGGACAAAGAAAAGCGCACCCAGCGAAAGGCTCAGAAAGAAACAGAAGTTGAGCAAATACGAATAGAAGAAGTGCTTTATACCCGCCTCGCCCAAGACAAGCCCATAGGCCAGGCTGGCCCCTAAGGCGACCAGACCCACAATCCAGCAGGGCTTGAAGAGAGCCGCTGACAGAGAATCCATTTGCAGGACGTCGTCTTTTATTCGTGTCGGATCGGGATGCGTCACTGGATTGGCTCCGTTACGGTGTCGGCTTCGACTCCAAATCGGCCCGCGCTTCGAGCGGGACGTCGTCGAGGGTGGCGTTCTGACTTCGCTGCAGAGCCCGAACATAGGCGACAACCGCCCACCGGTCTTCCACAGAGAGTTGCGAAGCGTAGCTCGGCATGTTGCGAATGCCGTTCGTGATCAGATCGTAGAAATGTCCGTGCGGTTGCTTACGGATCGAATCGAAATGCAGCGACGTGGGTGGAATCCACGTGCCTTCTTGCAGGGTCATGGCTCGTTCGTGAACCATCCCCACACCCGCACCGTCGAGACCGTGGCAGGGGGCGCAGTAGATACTGAAGCGGTCTTCGCCTCGAAGCATGACCGCGTCGGTGACCGGAATGGGAAACGTGGTAACAAATGTATCTCCATCTTTGCCCGTTACGAGGGGCGTGGTCGCTCCGGTCGAACCGCGCGGAACCGTTCCTTCCAGCGCCGGGCGCATCGCCCGCCGGTCTTCGAACATACCGTTCGCCGCTTGGGTCTTGAATTTCGGCTGCGAATCCATATCGGGAATAAGATGAATGCGCGGCCGATCCGTCGTCGTACTCCGCGTCAACGCGATCAGCGCCGGTGGCACCAAAGCCAAGACAGCCAACACAACGATTGCAACACTCAATGTTCGTGGCATCGTTTAGGCCTCCAGCGCCTCAACGGCGTTGCCATCCAAGGACGCGAGAAAGTCCCAGGTCTCTTTCCGGTCGAACCGGGGGTCGTTCGCCTCGACGGTGATAAAAAAGCGGTCCATGGTGACACGCCGAAACCGCTCGCTCTTGAGAGTTGGGTGATAGAGTTCGGGCAACTGGTTCAAAGCCAGCATGCTGAGAAACGCGGCGACCGCGCTAAACAAGACCGTCACCTCGAAGATCACCGGGATATTCGCGGGAAGGCTGAAGAGCGGTTTACCGCTGATGATGAACGGGTAGTCGATAGCGTTGGTCCACCATTGCAGAATCAGACCGGCGGTCAGGCCGATGAGTCCGGCGCAGAGCACGATCCACGGAAGGATCGTCTGCCGAATGCCCATGGCCGAATCCAGACCGTGTAGTGGAAACGGCGTGTGCGCATCCCACCGGGTATAGCCCGCGTCGCGAACCTTCTCGGCCGCGGCCACGAGGTTATCCGGATCGTCGAACTCGACCAGAAGCCCATAGAGGTCTTGGACCTCGCCGGTCGGTACGGGGGATGTCTCCGGGTGTTCGCCGGACATGGCGGTCTCCATTCGTTTCCTATTTCTCGGTCTCTCCCTCGACGACCGTATGGGTCTCGGGGATTTCTCCGTGATAATCGCCCACGCCGCGATGCACGCCACGGTCGAGGTGTGCCTGAGGCATCACCGTCTTGACCTCGGCCATAGCGACCATGGGAATGTAACGGCAGAAGAGGAGGAACAGCGTAAAGAAGAGTCCAAAACTCCCGACAAAGGTCAGAACGTCGATCGCTGTCGGCGCATAATACCCCCAACTCGAGGGTAGATAATCTCGGCTCAGTGACGACACGACAATCACATACCGCTCGAACCACATCCCGATGTTCACGAAAATGCAGACGATGAACATCAGCACGGGGGTGGTCCTGAAACGCTTAAACCAGAAGAACTGCGGCGCGATCACATTACACGAAACCATGATCCAATACGCCCAGGCGTACGGTCCGAATGCGCGGTTCAAGAATGCGAACTGCTCGTACATGCTCCCGCTGTACCAAGCGATGAAGAACTCGACCCCATAGGCATAGCCCACCATGGACCCCGTCGCCAGGATGATCTTGGTCATATTTTCGAGATGCTTGGGCGTCACCAGGTCTTTGAGGCCGAAAAAGTGCCGCGCCGGAACCATCAGCGTCACCACCATGGCGAATCCGCTGAAGATCGCTCCGGCCACGAAGTATGGCGGGAAGATCGTTGTGTGCCAGCCGGGGACCAAGGCGACGGCGA
>CAYTDF010000223.1:0-7758 GCA_964436365.1 uncultured bacterium
CTATAACTTGCTCTACACCCCAAGCCGCGTGAACCTAGGCCACCGCGAGCGCGATTCGGTTGTGAAATGGCGGCAGTGGGTCGGCGGCGCCGATGCGGCCGCCGCACAGGCCGGATTCGATGTCTACAGCTTGGTCAACGAGGGTGGCGTGGAAGAGCGTCCCGCGCTGTCGTACGCCGAAATCCAGAAGACGTCCGAAAACGGTCTCTGCGTGACTCATTACGCCGGGTCAAACGCCTTGGGACTGCTGTGCATGGCTGTGCTCGAAGGCGATGTGCAGGACATGGCCGATCAGATGAACCTTCGGGAGGACCGTTACATCCCGCCCGCGGGTGAGGGGTATGGTGGCTATTGCGTACCGAAGGACGGTCTCTTCTTGGCCTTCGTCCTGTCTCTCACGAACGAAGTCAAATTGCGCCAGATCGGGATTCCCGATCACCTGCAGGCCGGTGTGATTCATCTGTCGAAACAGGCACTGATGCACCGTGGTGATTACGAGTCCGAACTGGATTGGCAACAGTGGGCCGCCAAAAAGTTCCTGCAGTACGACGTCCTGAAAGAGCATTTCGATGTGCGCGACGATATGGTTGTCTTCCACATTGGCAAGATCGCGAAGGCGTTGGAGAATCTAGGCCAGCCTTGGCACGAAACCGCCGACGGCCCACGCCTTATCGCCAACCTGGCTGCCGACTGGGGTGTGGAACGCATGGTTATTCATGCGGAGCAGGTCAATCGTTTCATGGTCTTCTACAAGGCTTGGAGTATTTACCAAGCCTTGGCTACGGCTCGTACGAAGAATCCGGCCTGTCCGTTGGATCAGGACGCCCGAATCAACATCTCCGCCGAATACAAACCTGTGCAGGATGTTCGGTTCTCAACCGGCCTGCGCTTGTTCGAGATCTTCGCCAAGACCGGTGACCACCTCTACTACGCGATGGACGAAGAAGGCCAGAATCTCGTCCACCTCATGTTCGAAGGCTTCGATCCCGATACGGAACACCCCGTTGGAAAACGTGTGGCGCGTGAAGTGTTACACACCTTCAACATTAGCGAGAACGACAAAGAAACGATTGCTCGGCTGAAGGCGGAGTTCCCCGGACACCGTCCCCCCGCCGATCTGGTGACGACCTCAGTCACGCTCTCGTCTACACAGGATATGTTGTTCTACGTGAGCGACACACGCCTGGATGAAATCGCCAATCAGGTGCAAGTCCAACTGGGCGACTACGGACTGACCGAAGATCAGATCCGCGCCAACGCCGAGGTGTACGGCGGTGATGTGCGCCGGTGGGCCGGGATATCGCATTTGCCTCAGGAAGAGATCGACGGGCTCGTGGAGAGTGTCGGCGGCGGTGTCCACGCTCTCGTGCTAAAGATGCGTGGCCCTGGAAGGGACTATGAGAGTGATGTCCAAGGCGTGGATGTCTTCAATACGGGAATTCCGTTCAAAGAGCTGATCACGTTGGTGCAGGACCCGCCGAAGTTGGTCACACTCATGCTGCAAGGGAATCCGAACAGCGCGTTGGTGATTGCCGACGGTTGTGCGGGCCGCGACCCGCGCGCGCTGACCGACTATGATATCCAGGCGTTCTTCGCCGCGTGCGAGCGTTTCGAACGGCAAGGTACGTACATCGGTATGGGACTCGGCCAACACAATATCGAACGGCTGGAAGAAGATATGCGTATCTCGCGTAGCCGCGGACGCAGCCTGATGGAGGCGGTCCACGCTGTGGCGGATGCCGATGCGAAGAGCGTAAGGAAAGCCGCGCACAGGGCGCTCTCGGTCTACGAAGAGATTCAACGACTTGTCAACGACGAGGACGGCGCTGGAAAGGCGCTACGCCGCGAGGAGAAACTGCGGCGATACAAGAAATGGCTCCCGCGCGATGCCTATATCAGCCAGGCTTTGGTTAAGGTCGCTTCGGGTCTTCCGCTGGGTTGTCTCGACGCCGGTACATGGATCGCGGGTCTGGGCGGAACGTTCGTTCTCCTGGGCGAGAGGAAGCGAGAGATCGACGTGCTGCTCGAACGATTCGAAGCGGGTATCGCTAAGATCGCCAAACTGCAGAAGAAAACGGTCGGGACCGATGTGGTCTCTTTCGCACCGAAAGACGTCGACGCCATCTGCGACCTGTTGCTCCGGCCCGCTTACGAGCCGGACAGTGGACGCTTTACACAACAGAAACTGGTGGAAACTTCCAGTAAGGCCGTGGAAGTGGCCGCCGTGGAAGCGCTCGAACGCCGCCGCGCTCTCCGTGTTCGTGCGGAAACGGCCAAGGCTATGTCGGACCGAGAAGACGGTTTCACCGACATCTTTGACCCAGACAGAAGTGACGACTTCAAGACATACGAAAAAGCCGCGCGCGTGTTGATGCAGGATATCGACAAGACCGTGGAGGGTTTCGATCCGAAGTCGGATGCCGCTCCCGCCGCGCGCACCAAGATATCCCGCGCCTTCGGGGGACTGATCGCTCGTACGCGCAACGCGCTCGAAGCCCTGGTCGCCGACTTGATGCCGGGGAATTCCGACGAAGATATCCAACGTCGCCGCGCTGTCGACGAGAACATCGCTCAGCTCTACACCGGTCGCGAGATTATCCTCGAAGATTGGAAACTGCTGGCCGGTGGCTATGAAGATATGGGCGACTTGGCCCGTCTCGCGCAGCGAGCGGCGAAGGATCCCGACGCACTCGACCGAGTGACGCGGGGAATGGAACTCTTCTACGTGACCTTTGGGCTGGGCCAGACGCTGCAGTTTGCGCTTGACGACCCCGATGAGATCGACGAACGTCTCTTCTACAAGAATCTGACCGACTTCTTTGCCGAAACGATCAACGACCACTGGTACGATTATCTGCCGTGGGTTTTCGCACGCGGCACGGGCTTCAGCCATTTGTCAGCCGAGGAACTTTACAAACTTTCTGTCGACCGTCACGAGTGGCTGTACCGATTTATCCGTTGCGTGATGGTGCGTTGCACCGACCTCCGGGGTTTGCCGGAGAAGGACGTCGATGCGTTGCTCGGCAAGGTTGTGGATGGAAAGGTCGTCGTCACGGGTATCGGCGCGGGAGCCGATTCGAAGGGCGAGCTTCTGTGGCGCGCTTACAATCAGTTACGGGAAATATCCTTTACCCACAGTGACGGATTCCCGACTCCGCCCATCTTCCAGCAGTTCGACCCCGATCTGATCGAAGCCGACAAGCGCGTCAACGCGGTCTTCCTCTATCCGGTTGGTCGCACCCACGTTTCTCGTGCGTTGCGGGAAGGGCCGTCTCTCAACGATCGGTTGAAGGGGGAAGGGAAGAAGGGCGCGAACCTGCTCATTACGCGGCACGGTAAAGTCCGGAAACTCCCCGGAACGGATCGCAGTATCCTCAGTATCGGTGACGGACACTTGTATGTCGACCGTGAGACCTACGTCAAGGCTCTACAAAAGCACAAAGGCATGAGTTCCGACGAAGCGGAAGCGGCCGTGAAGAGTGCGCGGGAGTGTGGCGCGTTCACCGATAAAGGCATCCGTATCGCCGCCCGTTTCGCTCAAGCGGGACGCGCCAAGCGAATCGTGATCGGGGCTCTGATTCCGTTCCACGGTCTCCCGTTGTTTGAGTCGGGCGTGATCGAGGAGATCGGGATTCCTGCCACTGTGCAGTCTCTCGTTTACGCGGACATCACCTACGACAAGTCGCTGTATCCTAAAATCTACACCGAATCTACTGGAGTCACGCTGCCACCGGAGATGGATTGGAAGCGCGAATACGGCGCGGAGAAAACGGAGACGGAGATCAAAGAGTTCATGACGGATGGGGTTCCCGGAAATGGCTATGCGGGACTGCGGGAGTTCGGCTTGGAACATCCCATCGTGTTGATTAAGGGAGCCGCCGAATCCGGAGCGCGAAACCTGAAGGTCTTCGATGTTCAGGACCAAGCGGGACGGCTGAACGAGGAGGCTGTCGCAGACGCGGTAGATTTCTTGTACGACGTCTCCCAAAACCAGAACGTCGTGGTTCAAGCGGCGATTTTGACCTCGCCGGAATTCTGGGCCGGTCCGTATTTGATGCAGAACTTCGTGGAACGGCAGATTCTCGAATGGAACACGCCGGTTTCCCGGGATCGTTTGCCGCGGTCGCAGATTTACGGTTCACTGCGTATTGTCGCTTGCAGCTCTGGCCCGGATCAACCCTACGACATGGCGTTCCCGATCATTCTCACGAGCATGCAGGTCGCCACCAACGTGGGGCGTGGCGGAACCTTGGAGAAGCTCTTGGACGATTTCGTGCAAGAGAAGTATCGCAAACAGATCCGCAAGGGACTTGAGAGCCAAGCACCCAAGGTCATGAAAGCGATGTCTAAGTACGTGAAGGATTACGAGAATGTCTACGAAGAGCGTCGTGGCCGGAAAATCGGTGCCGACGCGCGTGGCGTCTCGTACGCTTGGTCGCCCTACCTGATGCTCGATTATCTTGTAACCCCGGTATTCTCACGCCCCGGCCGTCTCGTGGACATCGAGCCCGTGCATGACGAGGCCGGTAACCGTATCGGCTCTGTGCCCATTCTCCAGGACGAGAAGGGCCGTTTCGTGGCCGAGATTGAGGATTGGCAGTTCATCCACCTCGAGCCGAATGTCGGTATCGGTCTGTGGGATCGCTTCACCTTGCGTGAGGAAGTTCTCGAACAGCGTGCATGCGAAGCCGAAGGGCGTCCATTTAACTGGGACAACGTTGGAACAAGTGACCGGACTGTCCTGCGGAACTTCATTATCGCTGGCGATCAGTACTTGGACGCCGTTCTCTCGTGAGGATGGCGCGTCGAGTTTATGATTGAAGTATCACTCCCCGGGATTCACTGAGACCGAACCCGGGGAGTTTTTCTTTGACACGTTTGGCTCTATTGCTGTGATTACGCCGGAGCGAGGTTCCGATGGCCGTTTCCGAAGAACGGGTACGCCGTATCGTGAGAGAGTTGGATCTGCGTGGACGGTTTGCCCCAATGGCTGCGGCGACGTGTGCGGCGTGGTATTTAGCCGACACGATTCTCGAAACGGAGAATTGGGGTAAAGACGCCCCAAAGCGCCAATTCAAACGCGACCGAAGGGCGACTCTCCGTCAGTTTCAGCCCTCTATCGAAGAACATTGCCGCGAGGCTCTGCGTTCCGTTCTGGTGTTTCTGAACGTGCAAGCGGTCACGAAAGGGCAGCCAGTCGCTGAATGTAACTTCGAAGATGAACTGTACCTCGAACGTCTGGTCCATCTTGCGTTGGAACGGCTGTTTGTACACGCGGCCGCACCTCCCTTGCTCGTGTCGCCCGTGCCCGATCGACTGAGTTTGTCCCGTATCGCCGAGCGGAACCTCACAGCGATGCTTTTCGATTACCCCTTGGCAATCACGCACGAACTCTATCCCCTCTGGACGGATGCGTACGTTGCCGCCTCTTCTCAGCGTCGACAGCTTGGCACCGAAGTTGTCGGCGTTCATACATCGTGGCTCGACGAGTCAGGGTGTACACGGCGTCTGATACTCTTCGATGCGGAGAACGATCTCTTTGTGGAGACGCCTGTATCCAGACCGGTAGGAGTCTCGCATGCGCTCCTCCTCTGTCAGTCGCGACAGACACATCGGGAACTGTCGAAACGGCTGTGCGGATTTGGTGTTTCACATGACAACGTGTACGAAGGGGGAGCCGAGTTTGCGGATGACAAATGGGAGTGCTACCGGCGCTGGCGGGAGAAAGGTGTGCCCACACCGCCGACTGCGCTCCTCGAACGCTCCGCTGGAGAGGCGGAGATAGAAGAGGCAATCGAGGACTTCTGCGGTGGACGGGGGGACGGCGATGTCGGCTGGGTGATCCAGCCCCGCCATGGGACCGAAGGCGAGAAGGTTCTCTATGTGGCTTCTGAACCACGAGCCACGGTCACATCAGAACTGGTGGAGGCGTGGGTGGAGATTGCCGGGGAAGACGACGCCATCCTACGTTCGCGGGTGGGTTGGGTCCATCTGCTTGACACCGATGGGCGGGAGCCACGGGCCTTCGATATCCGTGTAAACGTTGCCTTCGACGGTCAACGCCACCATCCTGAGAGTGGCTACATCATCGTTTCACCGGACACTGGGCAAGCGGTCGCCTCCGTGGCTCGGGGAGGCGAGATCGTGAGCCTTGCCCAGACCGGAACGTGGCGCCTGGCGGAGGTGGACGGTCGGTCGCAGATTCTCCAGGAGATCGACCTGAGGAAAGAGGACACTTCACTGATCCGCCATGTCGCCACACAGGCGGTGGAGGCGCTGGGGCCATTGGCGCTGGCCGGTGTGGATGTCAAACTGGACGTGTGCGAAGGTAAACTTGTACCTTGCGTACTCGATGTCAATCCTCGGCCGGCCGGACTGCTACACGCCAATCTGTTCGAGCCGAACGGAACGGAACCGGGGATTGCACCGTCTCTTTGGAACCGCGCGCCGGGTGAAGCGACCCCGGAACGGTAAGAAACAAATCGAAGTAAAGAAACCGTGAGTGAGACCATGAACATGATTGAGACATACGCATACGCGAGAGCGGGCTTGATCGGAAATCCTTCCGATGGCTTTTTTGGAAAGACCATATCCATTCTGTGCGGAAACTATCACGCGCGCGTTGTGTGCTATCCGTCCGCGAACCTGTGTATACGCGAGAGTACGATTGACGTTCCTGTCTTTGGATCGTGTGAAATTGCATGGCTACTACGGCGGCATCCGGCTGATCGTGGCATTGCTAAAGCGGTTTTGCGACTACAGTGAGGACCAGGGTTGGGACCTTCCGAAACGTAACTTCAGCATCGAATACGAATCGGACGTTCCGGCGCGTGTCGGTCTGGCGGGTTCGAGCGCGATCATCACCGCCGCGCTACGCGCGCTGATGGAGTTTTACGGAGTCAGCATCCCCAAGGAGGAACAGGCTAACCTGATTCTCTCCGTGGAACGTGACGAGTTAGGGATCGGCGCGGGTTTGCAGGACCGGGTTATTCAGGTCTACCAGGGCGTCGTATTCATGGACTTCAACAGCGAGCACATGGATGAAAAGGGATACGGGATCTACGAGCCACTTGACCCTCAGCTCTTACCTCCAATCTATATCGCCTATCAGAAGGAACTCGCGGAAGGCTCCGAGGTGTTCCACAACGATATCCGGCAGCGTTTCGATCGTGGCGATGCCGATGTTGTCAATGCGATGAAGAAGTTCGGCGAATTCACACAAGAAGCACGCGACGCGCTTGTTGCCGGACACCCCGAGAAACTCGGCGACTTGATGAACGCTAATTTCGATTTGCGCGCATCGCTCTATCAATTGCGTCCGACAGATCTCGATCTCGTGGAGCGTGGCCGGTCCGTGGGCGCGTCCGCGAAGTTCGCGGGCTCCGGTGGTACAGCGATTGGGACGTTTAGAGACGATGCCATGCTCGAACGGCTTAAGACTGTCTACGCTGAGATCGGCGCCGAAGTTATCGTGCCCAAGATCGTCACCTGACGTACCCATCACCGCCCAAGCCTTAGACCGATTCTGTACGCATAACCTACCGCGATGTGGTAGTATAACCGGATGGCAATGCTGCTGTAGATTGGAGAATCGCTCTATGGCCATGCGTACGGACCGACAGTGTCACGCATCGGGAAGAAGCCGATGGTTCGGCCTCTTTCTGGCGGTAGCCGTATTCCCCTTGAGCGAAAGCACGTGCGAGGCCGAGGACGAGAGGGTTCGTCCGGGGATTCTCGCGAAACGTGGTTGGTATCCCG
>CAYTDF010000224.1:0-7755 GCA_964436365.1 uncultured bacterium
TCCGTGCCTGGAAGCCTGCACGAAACCGTGCAAGGAGGCGGGGATGAAAGTCATCTACCACAGCGACGGTTACGTGATAAGTGTGCTCGACGATATGATCGACGCCGGGATCGACGGCTTGAACCCGATCGAGCCTCTCGCGGGAATGGACATCGGTTATCTGAAGAAGCACTACGGAAAGCGTCTGGTGTTGACCGGAAACCTCGACTGCTCGCAGCTCCTGCCGCTGGGGACACCTGAGGAAGTCCGTGAGGGTACGCGGGCGTTGCTACGAACCGCGTCGCCGGGCGGCGGGCACTTCATTGGGTCGTCGAGCGAAATCACCCCCGCGACGCCCGTGGAGAATATCCTCGCCTTTTGCGAGACGGTCCACGAAGAGGGGCGATACCCGATCCGGTGTTGAGAAGAACCGTGACCTGCCGAGTTAGCGATTCGGATTCGCGTTGACCTTCATCTTGATGTTGGCCTCATTCACAGCGTCCCGAGTCGTGACCTCCAAACACGTGTGCTTGTGATCCTCCTGGGGAGCCACCGTGGCATCCGGGGCTTCACGCGAAAGCACAACGAGTTCGGTGTCCGCATTCAGTTCTAGAACCGCGTCGTCCCAGCGGACCTCCCACGACTTCCCTTCCCCCACAATTTCGACATTCTGACTCGTTCCCAGATGCCAGCGAAACTGAATCTGCTCACGAACGTCGCTCTTTAGCCTCACATCGTCATCGACCTCGAGTTCGTCCGCTGTCCAGCGCACGTCGCGGATCCAATGCCGGACTTCCGCATAACAATTCGTCGCCTCGACGAGTACTTCGCCGCCATCCTCATCCAAACGGAAGAGTTCAATGGGAGCCGTCTTCGACCGTTGCTGCCAACCGGTGTACTTGGGCGTCGTCTGGGTGGGATAAGGTCGTTCGGGGAAAAATGTCCCCACCTGCAGAACATTGTGGCCGACGCCGGAGGCGTAGTGCACACCCATATCCGGATTGGAATACGTAGGCGTACCGGCCTCGATAAGAATAGGTTTTCCGTGAGCGATGAAATTGACGTGCCCGCGGTCTTGGTGATCGTGTTGATCGAGTTCGTGCCCCCCACGCACCCAGACGCCACTCGAATCGTCATCCCAGCCATCGCGCCATACAACCATCCGGGCTCTGTCGTAGTTCTCGTACGGCTGCGGCGCCGTCGGCTCCTCACTTCCACGCTCGACACGACTCAGCAAACCGATGAGGTCGTCCGACGGGCCGTCAAACTGTTCGTACAACGCCCATTCCGCGGCGTCACTGCCTTGCATGAAGAGCAGCAGAGAGAGCATAGTCCGCCAGTTTCCGTGGTCGCGTGGAATCTGGGCGTTACCCGCATCGAAGCAGTTCACCGTCATCCGCCCCGGCTGAATGTGGAGAACCGCCCATGTCGGAAAGTGGACGAGGAACGGATGGTCTGCGCCGCGCCGGTCCCCATCAACAGCCATGGCCCGAGCGGCGTGCAACAGTGAGGTCAGCGTGAAGTTGGCGTAGCCGATGCCTTCCTCGAATTCCCCTTTTTCTCCATGGGAATCGAGCGCCCGCAGGAGATTTGTCACGCCGAGTTCGTAAGCGTCCCGGTGTTTTTCAACGCCCAAGTGCAGACAGGCGCGCACCAAGCCTTCGGTCGGCAACACCCATTGGTTGGTGATAGGATTGTCGCTCGAAACGAACCAGGGGCGTTTCCGCTCCCAGTCGTCAACCACACCGGCGATCTCAGTTTCCAACAACTCGTCCAACGCGGCCCGCAACGGAGGTTCGACCCGGTCGCCCATAATCTCCAACGTGGTTACAATCGCCCGTACCCCACAACCCGTTGCCAACCAGTTACCGTCTTTGCCGTCCTCCCGCAGACGGTGGCCCGGCGCGTAAAGCGTCCATCCCGGACGTTGCAGCGGACTCCAGGCGCTCATCTCGCGCAACTGCGCCAGAACGTGTCGTTCGAGTTCAGGATCGTTCGTCAGTTTCGCGGCGGCCGCGACCATCGGGAGTTTCCCCGCGAGCAGGTTGCACGCGGCGAAATCGCTCATCGCCAAAGCGAACGTTGCGCGAATCTCATCCTCGAGAGCGTTGGAGCGACCATCGAGCCATGTACGATGCTGGCCGACCTCCTCCAGGCTCTGCGCACGGCGCACCAAGCCCAGGCTAACCTCTTTCCGTGCGTCGGCTACCAAACGATCGACGGCTTCACGAAGGGACGACTCCGCACGAATGGCGTCAATCACCTCGCCCCACGCTGGAGGGTCTTCATTCGGCGCGGCAGAAGAGGGCGTCACAACAAAGCAGGACAAACACAACAGACTGGAAAACCATTTCAACGAACCCATGTCATTCCTCCCGACGACTCCCCCAGTTCATAACCGCACAATTGAGAGCTTCTTCGACCCAGATGCTCCCACGCGATAAGGCCGGACGCCGATGCCCAGGCAGGATCACATCCACAGGCATTCGCGCCAGACGTTTCAGAGTCCGGACGTAGGCTGTAGGGTCGAAGTCGATGCTGCCGCTCCATCCATGACTGCCATTCTCGGCGACAACGTCTCCCGTGACGAAAACCTGTCGATCCTGCCAGGGAAACCAATAAACAAGCGAACCGCGCGCATGGCCGGGCGCGTGCATCATCTCGATGTCGAGACCGCCCACAGAGAAGCGATCGCTATCGCCAAAAACGATATCCACTTCACAAGGTGTGTAAGGTCGATGGTAAAGATAAGGGCAGGTTCGTTCGTCCCCAGCCTCCACAGCCTCGGCGCACTCCTTGTGAGCCGCGATCTTCACCCCTCTTTGCTTCAGAAGATGCGCTCCGGCGGAATGGTCGTAATGAGGATGCGTAAGCAGACAATGTGTGATCCGCGCGGGATCGAGCCCCCACAGGCGCAGGTTAGCGAAGATTTGATCCAACGACGCACCGTTCCCACAATCGAACAGTACGATCTCCTCCCCAAGGTCGAGCGCAAACACATTGCTGTCGATGTATTCACAGTGAGGACTGAACCAATCCGTATAGGTGAGGAAACAATCTTGACTCCCCACGAGATAGATACCGGGAATGATCTGCATCGTCGAACTCCGGTCTTACCGGTGTGTCACCAACCGCCACCGGCTCTCAAGAAAAAATTACTCTGACAACCATCCAGCAACATCCTTGGCCGAATAGGTGAGTATCATGTCCGCCCCCGCTCGCTTCATGCTCAGCAGGGTCTCGAGCACGACGCGCTTTTCATCGATCCATCCCCGCTCCGCCGCCGCTTTGATCATGGAGAACTCACCAGATACGTTATACGCAGCAACGGGCAGGTCAAAATTCTGCCGCGCCTGATAGATGATATCCATATAGGCCAGCGCCGGTTTGACCATAATCACGTCCGCGCCCTCCTCGACATCTAGCGCGATCTCTCGAAGCGCTTCCCGGCTATTGGCGGGGTCCATCTGGTACGTTGAACGATCCCCGAAAGCGGGCGTCGAATCGGCCGCTTCTCGAAACGGGCCGTAATACCCCGACGCGTACTTCGCCGAATAGGCCACAATCGCCACCTGTGGAAAGCCCGCGTCGTCCAAGCCGCGGCGGATCGCTCCCACACGCCCATCCATCATATCCGATGGGGCTACAACATCCGCGCCAGCCTCAACATGGCTGATCGCCATCGCGGCCAAACGTTCGAGCGTGCGATCGTTATCGACCACGCCGTCTTTCAGCAGCCCGCAATGCCCGTGACTCGTGTACTCACACAAACACACGTCGGTCATCAGCAGCAGGTCGGGTGCGGCTTCCTTGCAGGCGCGCAACGCTTTCTGAATCACACCGTCAGGGTTAATGCCGGACGATCCGGTTTCATCTTTCGTATCCGGTATACCGAAGAGAATTATCCCGGGGATGCCCAAATCCTGGATTCGCCGACACTCCTCCGCCAGCACATCCGGTGACATTCGGTCATTACCCGGCATGGCCGCAATCGCCTGCCGCACACCCGTGCCTTCGCAAACAAAAAGCGGCAGAATCAAGTCCTGCACACTCAGGTGCGTCTCCCGCACCAGATCGCGAAGTGCTGGAAACCGTCGAAGCCGTCTCGGTCGCTGTACTGGATAAGACATCTCATGGTACTCCTGCGAACAGTATGTAAATAGAATATCCCGTAGCGCTGAATAATGAGTTAGCGTTACTCGTTCGGTCTTTCCTCAGGCTTGAAATACTCGACGATTGCCTCGACAAGTCCACGAACGGTGTGCTGCTCGGCTTCAATCTGCACGGGCAGCTCGAGTTCCTTCATCCGGGTCGTTGTGGATGGACCGATCGATGCGAAAACGACGTCTCGTTTCAAAGACTCAATCTGCTCAGAGGCCCGATCCACAAAATTCGTGGTCGCGGAAGGACTGGCAAAGGTGATCACATCCGGTGGCGGGTCGAGGACACCTTCGGGCAGATCGACGGGAACGATGCTGTAGGCCTCGACGCGTTCGACCGCCAGACCGGCAGCCCGCAAACGATCGGGAAAACCCTCCGGGGCCAGGCTGGAACACGGGTACAGGGCGCATTCGCCCTCTTTGACACCCCGTTCTATCAGCGCCTCTGCCAGACCGCCGGAGTGAAACCGCTCCGGGATCAGATCCGGGCAGACTCCCTCTGTCTGGAGACGAGTCGCTGTCGCGCTTCCCACCGAAGCGATTTGGCAGGACGCCAACGAACGCGTGTCTCCGCCCTCCCGAGTCAACGCCTCAAAGAAACCGTCGACAGCGTTTATGCTCGTGAAGACAACCCAACTGTAACGGTCGAGATTCGTCACAGCCTTCCGCAAGGGTGCGGGATCCGAGGGTACTTCAACGCGAATCATAGGTAAGATAAGACTCTCAGCACCTTGTTCAGTTAGAAGAGTGCACATGCCCCGCGCCTGATTGCTCGGCCGAGTCACGGCGATCGTCTTGCCAAAAAGCGGTCGCGCTTCAAACCAGTTGAGTTGCTCGCGCAAGTTTACAACCTCGCCAACCACGACGAGAGCGGGGGGCCGCATTCCGTATTCGACCACCCGTTCGTGGATGTTCTCCAAGGTTCCCGTCACACTCCGCTGCTCGGCCATCGTTCCGCAACGTATCACGGCGGCGGGTGTATTGGCCGGACGACCGTTCTGTAAGAGTCGTTCGACGATACGAGGTAAATTACGCATTCCCATGAACAACACTAGCGTTCCCGGCAACGCCGCGACCGCAGGCCAATCGATTCCAGAGCCCCCCTTCTCCGGATCCTCGTGGCATGTGACGGCGGTGATTAGCGAACTGACGCCACGTTTGGTCAAAGGGATCCCCGCCGCGGCAGGGACGGCGCTGATGGCCGACACGCCGGGAACGACCTCGAATCGGATGCCGTTCTCGGCGAGACGGACGGCTTCCTCGGCTCCTCGGCCAAACAAGTAGGGATCGCCACCCTTCAAGCGGACGACGTTCCCTCCCGCTTTCGCCTCTCGCACCATGAGTGCGTTGATTTCCTGCTGGGTCTTGGCGTGGTTACCGGCGCGTTTGCCCACATAAATTCGCTTCGCCCCTTCCGGTGCGATATCCAGAAGGCGTTCGGATAAAAGCGCGTCGTACAACACAACATCCGCCCGACTCAAAAGTTCGCGTCCACGAATTGTCAGAAGCCCCGGATCTCCCGGTCCGGCACCAACCAGCGCCACTCGTTCGCTCAAGATCATTCCTCCTGGAAAAGCTAAGGCGTACCAGTCTTCTAGATGCGTAAACATCCCCACGCCAACCCAATTGTCAACGTAGGTTACGAACCCCGCTTCGGTTCCGATACCAAGGAGCTCTGGCCCCGGCGCTCGTTTCGTTTGGTGGTGTTCACAGACAAGAGACATGCGGGAACACCGTGACGAAAGGCAAGGTAACCTGTACTGTTGAGTGCCACAAGTTACCATAACCACTGCGTCATCTACGCCCTCAAACTCCAAGCCAAAAGTCCATTGTTCTGGAGTTTCGCGATCGATACAGAGGAGTTTCTTTAGAAAGAACCATGAAACGCTCATCCGCACAGATCCACGCAGAATCCCAGAAACTCATCCCCGGAGGCGTTAACAGCCCTGTACGCGCCGGTAAGGCGGTCGGCCAGGAACTTCCTGTCATTGCACGTGGCCAAGGGTGCAACGTATTTGACGTCGAAGGCGAGAAGTATATCGACTATATAGCGTCCTGGGGGCCGCTAATTTTGGGGCACGCACACCCTGCCGTTCTGGAAGCGGTCCGAGAGGCGGCCGGAGACGGCCTGAGTTATGGATTGCCAACGGAACGTGAATTGGAGTTGGCGGAGATCGTCGTATCGGCGGTGCCCTCGGTGGAGATGGTACGTCTAGTCAACTCGGGTACGGAAGCGACGATGAGCGCCATTCGCTTAGCCCGGGCATTCACAAAACGAGACAAGATTATTGTCTGCGCGGGCGGTTACCACGGCCACGCGGATGTTCTCCTCGCGTCTGCGGGCAGCGGGATGGCTACACTCTCAATCCCATCAACTCCTGGCGTGCCGGAGGCGGTTGTCCATGACACGGTAATCGTTCCCTACAACGATCCCGAGACGGTTGAGGAAGCATACAAGAAATATCCCGGTGAAATCGCTGCGCAGATCATCGAACCGGTTGCGGGCAACATGGGCGTGGTTCCTCCTGCAGAGGGCTACTTGCAGACGTTGCGCGAACTCTCCGAGAAGCATGGCGCTCTGCTAATTCTCGATGAGGTCATGACCGGGTTTCGCGTCGCGTTTGGCGGGGCTCAGCAGCGCTATGGGATCACACCCGACCTGACCACACTGGGCAAAGTCATCGGCGGCGGCATGCCTGTGGGCGCTTACGGAGGCCGCGCCGATATTATGCGTGAGATCGCGCCTTCCGGCGGTGTTTACCAGGCCGGCACTCTTAGCGGAAACCCCCTCGCCACTGCGGCGGGTGTGGCGACCTTATCTCTCCTCACGGGGGACAGTTTCTATGACGATCTCGAAACGCAGGCAAAATTACTTGAGGTCGGCATTTGCAAAGCCGCCAAGAAGGCGGGCGTCCCGGTGCAGTGCAACCGAGTGGGGTCCATGATGACCTTCTTCTTCACAGACTCCCCTGTGACCGATTTCAAGACGGCTTCCAACGCCGACAGGGAGATGTTCGCCGCGTTTTGGCGTCTGATGCGCAAGGCAGGTGTCCTTCTCGCGCCCTCACCCTTCGAGGCTGCATTCTTGGGTAACGCCCATACAACGCACGATATTCGCAAGACGATTCGGGCCGCCGATGTCGCGCTCACCCAACTCGCTTCCACACCCCGCGATCAGCTAAAAAAAGTGGCGAAGGCCTAAGCCCCCGCCACGCGTTATCCTTATCTCGAACGTCGTTTGCGCTCAACTCTATACTGGAGCGCCTTCCTCGACAACAAGGGCCTTCACCAACAAGTCGTGGACGCCGATCACCGTGGCATCAAGGCCATGGTGATCGATCAGTTCTCGAAGTTGCTTCTTGCAGTTTGCGCATGGCGCTGCAACCAGTTTGGCTCCGGTCTCACGGATCTGGTCCACTTTCATCTTCCCGGCCACATTCATTCGGAAATCGTGCACAGGAGGATCGGAGATCGTCACTGTGCCACCACCACCGCCACAGCAGTAGTTCTCTTCCCGAGTAGGTGTCATTTCCACGAAATTCTTGGCCGACGCGTTGAGGATTTCCCTAGGCTCGTCCATAACGCCGCCCATGCGTCCTAGATTGCATGGATCGTG
>CAYTDF010000225.1:0-7740 GCA_964436365.1 uncultured bacterium
CGGCACGCGCCGGCTTCGCTCTGCGGCTTGATCACGAGCTGGTTGACGACGATGCGTCGGCAATCGTGCGCCTGGGATCGAATCTGGCGTTGCCAAACCAGGCCACCGTTGTTTCGAACGCGCAGCTCTTTGGGGATGGCGGCACGCTCGTGTCGGAAATCAATCGCACCCGATACGCGCGACAAGTGGGTCCGATTCTCCTCCAAGAACTTCTCGAACCCCATAGTGGCGGCGTCTATCTCAATCTCGAGTCGGAGGACGCGTACGTCGCGGTGACGTTTACCGACGCGAGTGACAATATCCACGCTTCTACCTTCGGTGCGGTCGAACTGGGTCTTGCGGATTATACCCACGTCGGCCGTTTGGAATACACGATTGACCCTTCCCCCGATCCCGACGACGACGCGATGTGGAGTTCGATCGATGTAGGGGACGAACTGCGGGGCCGGGTGGAGTTCAGTCCGCTGGAGGGGGTTACAGCGTTCCGATTGAGTAACATGACATCAACGGAACAGACTGTGGTGCTGGAGCCGGGACCCGTGACACAAGGCTATCCGGTGCCGCTGGGAAAATTGCTCTCTTTTCAAGCCTTTCAAGCTTCTCGACACCGGCCTCGACGTTTCTGTCTGGACCTAGTTCTCGATCGCAGCCAGCCCTTTGGCCGACATCTCGACGACATTCTGGCGACTTTTCGAGCGGCTCTCGTCGAGCAGGACGGTTCGATCAGCCTCCGTTTGTTTGAGGACGGAGCCATCCAGCACGTTTTTACCGAAGATGAGATTTTTCCCGGTAGTTTTTCGTTTGAGTATCCCTCGTTACGCGATACGCCTAACCGATTTGTGGTTGTCTTTCGCGACGCCGAGAACCTCTACTATCCCGCCGCCGCGATCGCGGATGACGAAACACGTCAACGTCAGGAGCGGCGAATACGGGCAGGCATCGTTCGCCTGGATGGGATTACGCGCCGAGTCCAGGCCGAGCTCATCGGCACGTATATGGTTCGATCCGCTACGCATCAGCTACACACCTGCCGCTTCAAAGTTGCGGCGCAAGGTTTTCGCCGGGCTCCGATGGATCTGATCACCGTTTCGTATGCACCCGCTAACTATGCAGCCCGCACCTTCCGCATTCTTGCCGTGCGACCGGAGCAAGGACAACAGGTTACGTTGGAGTGCATAGAACACGTGCCTTCCTTGGATTCCGATCAGTTTCTCAAGAGGCCGAAACGCATCGGCGCCGAACGGATCGAGCCCAGTGCGCTGCTGGAGGATGCCGACGATATCTTGCTCGCGGATAGCACAAAGGCTTCGTGGGCACGAAAGATGGCTTCGTGGAGTGGAGGCGGCCATGTCTGGTACCGGCCCAATCTGCTGGGCGACGTCACGGCCATCACGCTTCCGAGTATGCCCGAGCCCGTGGACCTGCTTTGGGTTCAGGCCGGGAACACACTGCTACGAAGACAGACAGACGCCTCCGACTCTACCTACGAATGGAACGTCACGGGGAATCGGCTGCAGTTCAACCGAATGACCGTGGGACCGAGTGCAGACTTGAGGATCGCTTATATACCGAAAGAATAATCTCGTTCCGATTCTGCTTCTTGCGTGTGTGGCGCCCTTCCAAGCGAGCGCGCATCCGCCGGACCTGAAACCGGAGCCTTACTCATGGATACCCCGTCATCTGATTGTGCGAGACCGTATCTACGCAGCAACGGCGGTTATTGGAGATGTGACCCTGGGCGGTGAGACGATCTCTGAACTTACTGACGGCTTAGAGACAGAACTCCACAGACATGCGAGTGATCTCATCGGTTCGGTGAGCGCCGAGTACCTGACCGATGACCGCGGGCCGGGCACGTGGACGGCGAGTAGCGAGACGTTTTCCGCGTCCCTTACTTATGAAACGAAACAACTGCGTTCGGTGAACGTCGGCGGGCTCCAGTGGTATCTCGTTCAGGACGGCTGGGGGGGGGTACGTCCCGCAGTACAGTGAAGATGACGCGGACGTGATGGTTGGGTTCACGCTGGTGCGGAGTCCTGAGCGAACCAGCATGGCTTGCCGAAATACGCGGGTGGAGTGGGTGTATGGGAGCACGCAATACAACCCCGATGCTACTGGAGTCGGTGGGCTGTTTCTGCAGCTTGGGTTATCGCCAGGTCGCCAGCTGGACGGAGTCGAACGCTTAGGAGGATTCGGGTTATGAACAAAATAATGGAATGGGCACGACTGAAAGATTGGCAGGAATGGTGGCTCCTCGGCGGCCTTGCTATTGCCTTGAGCGTGGCGGCATGGCTCGCGCCGACACTCTACGGGAAGTCGAGCGAGGCTGCGAAGAAGCCGCTGAAACTCGTGCATCATCTGGACCCGAGCGGTGTGAACGCCGAGACGGAGATGTGGGACGACGCGCAGAACGAAGTCATCGTGACGAGCGGCCCGGCTGGAAAGCCTGTACGCACGCTACGCAAAGGCAGCATGGATACGATGAATCGTGGGACGCCTCTGGCTCGGAAGACCGAGCGGAGAGCAAACTCCAGACCGGTAGTGAAAGAGTCGAATGAGCGGAGGGGACGATGAACAAGCACGACTTCGTTGAAAAGACAGGTGGCATGGCCTTCGCTTCGGCTAGGATGGCGCTGCTGTGCTGTATCTTTCTGCATATCTTTTCGTCTGTGGCCACTTTGACCGCGACGCCGATCAGCCGGAGTGTGGATAAGACCCTGCAAGCGGATGGAACCGTGGCCTGGAAGACGTAGCGCGGGCAGTACTACCAGACGAATGATGGGGGATGGAGTAAGCGGGACATGACGCTCGCTGTGCCGTCGGGGGAGGATGAATGGGACCTGTCCCCACTGGCGAGCGATTGGCAGTTGAAGGTCGCCACGGATGAGTTTCGTTTCCGGCCCGAGACGCGCGGCGCTGTGGGGTTGGAACTGAGCGTGGACGATGTTGGCTTGCTGTGGTTCGATCCGACGGGGTCGGTGAGAGAGCAGTCTTTCGGGTGGAATCAGGAAAGCCCGAGTCCGACCGTCTCGGGCCGGGTTTGGACCGACGATATCTATCCGGGGCTGCAACTCACGCTGATCGCGACGCCTGAGGGACTGCAGAGTAATACCATCTGGCAGCAGAGCGCCATCGCGTCGATTCCCAGTCCTACGAGCGTTTCCGAGTGGGGCGCCGCGCAGGCTTCAGATTGCTATGTGGCGCTTCGATACAGGGTGCACGATTGGGGTGTGACGGACGTCTTTGTCGATGGTACGGAGGTGCTCGCAGGTGGGAAGTTTGATGGAGCGACGGTGCAGTTTGTGAGCGATCTTACCCCTGAGTTTTGGATACCCCAGAGGTACGCATACAAAGACCCAGAAGGGCTGACGACGTTGGGTGATTCCTTCCAGCCCGGTCGTGTTTCGGCGGGTGTCTGGCTGCTTGTGGACCGGCAAAACTCGTATCTCTATGTATGTGCGCCGTATCAACTGTACGTTGGAGCGACGACCGTTCTTGTCGATCCCGACCTATCTGTCGGTCAGGGCGGGGCGGCGGGTAGTGAGGGGTACAATGTTGAGATCAATACGTACAACACGGATTCTGTTCTCCAAAACGCAAGCCTCCTAGGTGCCCAAACCGTGACGGGCTCGTCCCTTGATTATAAGGAACTGTTCAAGTTCGACTTATCGTCGCTTCCATCGAGTGTCTTCGTGGGTGCAGCCACACTTACGCTGACACAGTCTGACACGGGTGGTGCTCCCAATATGGGCATCTGCTCGATCAATAGCGCGGTGCAGTGGGAAGCCCCCGGTTCCGGGTCGTCCGAGCCTCCGAGTGCAGGGCAGCAAATACCAACAGGCAGTCACTATAACTACAATGACATCGCGTGGACGTGGGGCAACAACGCCGATCCTCCCGCAGCATACGCTGGAAGTTTCTATACGTCGTTTGAGGAATCGGCGATAGAAGTTTTCGACTCCTATACGTACCCAGCACTCGCTGGCGCGGTGGAGGATATGATCGACGGGACAGTTGCCAACGGATTCATTCTGTGGTGTACCGCACCCGATGCGGCAAGCAACTACTGGCGACCGCACTCGCCGAATACCCCTGTTGCCGGAAATCGGCCGTTGCTTGAGATTACGTACACGGACGGCCAGGATATGCGACTGGATCTCTCGGGGATGGCGGTCGCTCACACAGCCTCGACGGCGATTCTTGTGGCCCATGCAACGGTCTCGGGCGAGTCTTTTGCGGACCCAACCTTCCCGATTGCGGCCGTTGCGATCGAGAGCGGCACGGCGACGCACCTTCCGCTGGCGGCCACCGATCATGTGGTTATCGACGGTGTGACTGTGGCCTATAGACTCTCGGGGAGTTTTAGCCCTACGGACGACTCGTATATCTTGGCTGTGTCACAGTCAGGTGATGGACACGTGTGGGCAAGCGAGGTCAACCTTTCGGCGGGTGCGGGTTCGTTCTCGCAGGTCTATGCGGAGAATGCTGCAAACCTGGCGGCTATCCTGGGCAACCGGCCGTTGATTGCGGCGGTGACGGCATTCGCGCAGACCTCCCAAGAGACCATCCTGGGCCATATCACCAATGCCACAGGAACGATCATCGATCTTGTCAACGATGTCCAGACTACAGCTCTTGTCCACATCGGGGATGTCTCGGCCGACGTGCAGACAGTCCTCTCCGATATCGCCAGTAGTGAAGCGGCGGTCCTGGCTGAGATTGGCGAGGCAAGCGATTCCGTCGAGTTGGATATCGATGCGATCACAGCGGGGCTGATCGAGTTAAGCGCCAGCTATACGGTGGACAACGATCTGTTCGTGGTGGTGAAGGGACTCTACAACACGGCGACGACATTGACGAATGGTGAGTACGGACGGGACGTTCCCGCGAGCGCGATGAGTCATATCGAGCGCCGGTGGTTTACGGAGGAGAATCTCGAGGCCGAGGATTGGGCGGATTACGAGAAGCGGGACTATTCGATCTATTCGTATCCCGATTCGGCGGCTGGCACGGACAGGGCAGCGCAGTTGATACCGAGTTCAACCGCACCGACCGAGCGAACGTGGATCGACCGGGGGGCCTCGCTATGGTGATCGTGCTTCCCATGGTGTTGCTTCTCTGTGTCCCGGCATTCGCGGATGGTTTTGGAGAAGAACAGACCATTGAATTGTGGATGCTGGAAGCTCGTGTCGTTTCCGAAGCGGAACTCGACGCGGCGATAGCGGTGGTCGCCTCAACGACGTTGCATGCGAGCAACGTTGGCACTGACCCCGAGGGGGTCAGCGGAGATGTCTACTTCTACCCCTTCGGGACAGCGGTGAAGTATTGGAATCGGATCGGACAAACTTTTTATCTTCAAATCGACGATACGGATACGTGGCGTCCTTTGCGGCCCAATAGCGACTTCGATTTTACGGGGCTCGGAGATGTGGATTGGAGTACTGCGTGGGATGGATCCGTGCCGTATTGGGATGCCGCGGCGGGTATCTTGAAACCGACTTCTCAAGTGGCTGGAGGCGGTGGCGCTCCGACATGCACTCCGGCTCCGACGGCCACGCCACGCAACACCGACACACCGATCCCCGTGCCCGATCTTGACGATCTCGGAAATGTCGACACAACAGGCAAGACGAGTGGGCAGGTTCCATACTGGAACGGTTCCGTGTGGGGAGCGACCGACCAGGTTGTGTTGAGTATCGATACCGCGACGCCGCAGGCGACGACAACGCCGAGACCGACCACTACGCCTCAACCGACGGCGACCCTCCATTCCACGGCCACTCCGCAAGAAGTCACGGCCGATGGCGGAGTGACTCTGTTCAAGGGTAAGCCGTACAACTTTCAGGCGGCTGGTTCGGTGACGGTTGATGTGACGGAGGATGTGAATGTGATCAACGTGACTATCCTTGGCGGCGCGGAGGGTGACCCGCCGCCGCCGGCGCTTCCAACAAGTACACCGGCTCCGACAACGACCCCTCGACCGACCGTGACGCCGAGGGTAACGGATACCCCGATGCCAATGCCGACGCTTCCGCTTCTGGACGACCTTCGTGATGTCAATGCAGCCAATCCAACCCCGGGGCAGGCGCTCTTCTTCAACGGTGCAGAGTACGAGTTTGCAAATGTTCCCATTGGAGGAGCGAGTTCGTTTGCCGACTTGGGTGATACTAGCATCGTGTTACCGGCAACGGGCGAGATTGCAATTTTCAACGGCGCGGTCTGGGTGAATGGAGCGCCGTCGATGCCGACACCCAGAGCAACGGATACACCGGCCCCGACGGCGACTTTGGTTCCGACCACTACGCCGCGTCCAACTGTTACGCCGGGAGGTTCTGGGACGACGTTCCTGCAGAAGGGGCAGAGCGATCTTTACCCCGCGGCAAACAGTGTCGATGTGGCGGGGGGAGCGGCGCTGGTTATTCCGACGGGTGTTCCGTTGTCGTTTGATTCCGGTTCTGGACTGCTGGAAGTGCAGGATGTTCTGGAGATACTCCTCGATCGAGATCATGACGCCCCGGATGACGGCAACTGGGAATGGCGTATCTGCGAGTGGGAAGGCTCTGGAGGGACCTCAAACGAACTGATGGATATCGTGCCGGATGGCTCGGGCCGTGTGCGTATTTTTGCGGAGTTGTCGGCGTATAACTACAACTTCAAGCCGGTCTCCACAGCACCCTTGGACACGCTCCGGACGATGAACATTGCGGATGGCGTGGTGATGTTTCGTTCTGACGATGTTCAGTTTCAAGAGTCGGGTGGGAATACATTAGTCGGAATTGATGGCGTAGATATCGCGATCAGCGATCCGAGTGGCGTTGAATACGTTCGGTTTGATGGAGACCATCTTGCGGTGGTGATCCAAGAGACCGACAGCGTGGGGACGCTGGGCGCGAATGAGATTGCGCTATTTGTGAAGGACGCGTCGGGGGTCTCGGGCGGTCTTGGCCCGGATGTCCGTATCGTTTCGGAGCAGGGTATTGAATGGAAAGTGAATCTGACGGAAGTCCCTTAGGTGAAAACGATGACAGAAGACGGACATGGAGACCAGCGGCTGTTAGGGGCGCACGGCGAGGCGATCAAGCGATTGTCCGAAAGTGAGAAACTGGTCTGGGACAAGTTGGATGCTGTCCAGGCGACGGTCACCAAAGTGCGAACGCAGATGGCCTGGTTGATGGGGACGCTGACGGCCGCGCAGACGGCATTCACGGTTTGGCTGAGACACGGATGATGGGTTGGCCGGAACTCGAACATTTCGCCTCTCGCGAGTTCGACGCGATTGACGAGCATGGAACCAGGATGGCTGGGAGCGGTGCGGAGTTCTTCTCAACGGATCTGGCGAAGGATTTGGACCGGTTCCACGCTGCCATGAGGCGGCATCTCAGCAGCCCTGTTTGTGTCCGTATTCATCGCAACGGCGGTTATGCCGTTCAGGGGCATAGTCGAAACTCCAAACATTACAGCGGGATCGCCGTGGATTTGCACGTCGAACTTCGCGAGACAGGCGAGATTGTCTCGGTCTTGGATCAATACTTGGTGGCCGAGAGACTCGGTTGTTTCGGCGGTATTGGCGTCTATCCGTCGAAAGCGAGGACCCCCGAAGGTTGGAATCAATGGGGTATGCATCTCGATCATGGCCGACCGGGACGGCGGTGGCTGGGTGCGAAGATCAGACCCCTGAACCGTGACACACTGAAACTCTGTTTCTAGGAACGCAATGATGGATACACTCCGTAACTTCAT
>CAYTDF010000226.1:0-5960 GCA_964436365.1 uncultured bacterium
CACGTAGAACCGTCTTTCGTACAGGTTATGGTTTCAACTTTAGGTCTTGGAATCTCAGCGTTGGATTCTAAATCCGTCCAGGTACCGTCGTGAAAACGCTTCATTCCCAGGCTCGAACCCAGAAGTAGATCCCCATCTTCCCTCTGCGCGATGGAGGTCGCTCTCATATCGTCCTGCGAGGCCTGCACCCACTTCCCCTGTTCGAAACGGTAGGCGAAGCGGGTCCCGACGGCCCAGATGAGTCCATCGCGGGTTTGCAGAAGCGAGCGCAGTCCCCCCAACAGGCCCTGCTCCTCTTGATAGAACCGCCACTCACCGTCCTGGAAATGCGCCAGGCCGTTTCTGTCTCTCGCGACCCATACCGACCCGTCTTGGGCCTGCAGGATGGCTCGAACAGAGGCCACCGCCTTTTCCCGATCCGTGGGAAAATCGATCACCGACCACGACCCCACCGGCCCGGCCGGTTCACCCGGAGTTGCAGGTGTGGGTTTGAAGAGTTGGATAGACCCGGAGCCCGTTCCAAACCAGATCGTTCCGTCGGTCAGACGCGTGATGCAGAAAATCGAGTTGTCCTCGATGCCGGGCGTGTTCGCCGTGGTGAGACTCGTCCACACACTGCCATCGAAGTAGCCGATCCCTACGCTGGTGCCGGCCCACATGCCGCCATCGCCATCGGGCAGAAGCGCTCGGACGGCGTCGCCGACGAGGCCATCGACTGCATTATACGTAAACCATTCGGTTCCCGTGATTCGGGAAACACCGCCGCCCCAGGTGGCGAGCCATATCGAACCGTCCGGGGTCTCGACGATATCTCGAACGGTTTGGTAGGCGAGTCCTTCGGATGTGGTGAATCGCCGGGATATCCAGAGATCGTCGGCGCGTGCGGCGACGTTGAGAAAGAGCAGGAGAGCAAGCAATCCCCAGCCGCGCCGGAACGAGGTTTTGCACGGCTCAGGACAATGAGGCTCAGGGCAGTGAATCGAATGGCCTTTCAAATCTGAACTCCCAAGTCAATGAAGCTCATTGTAGCATTTTCAAGCGGGATCTTGGAATTACCCATAACGTGATGCGCGCTTAACGCAGGGGGGTCCAGCAGGCAACGGTAGGCTGCAAACTTTTGGGTCCATCCGGGAATATCGGGGGAGGTTCTTTACACCCTTGCCCCACGAGGGACGCGGAGAACAGTCGTGCCATACGCCATCCCCGGAAATGGCGGACAAATCAATCCTCGGGGGGTGGAGTTCGCTACTCGCCTCCGAGTTCCCACTCTGTCTCCATGTAGACAAGACCGTGCTGACCGGATTGGCGTTCGGAGACCTTTAAACGCATAGCGCGCTCCCAGTGATCGACGGCCTGGGGGACGCTGTCGTAGCCCGCGTAGGCATACGCGCTGATGTCATAGGTTCCGGGGAGCAGCGGAAGAGCGGGGATGCGGCAGGTGACGGTACCCTGTACGCCCTTCTCGGAAAAATCGAGGGCGGCGGCTCCCTCTTCGCGCCAGTAATGGTTGGAGCCGTGCACGTAGGTCCCATCGGAGCGATAGATGCCAAATCCGAAGACAACCGCCTCGACCGGTTCTTCGACTCGATAGGCCAATCGAATTTTCAGAGGAGCACGTGTATCGGCGACGGCCTGGGCCTGGCCATCGTCATCGAGCGTCTCGACTTGAGTGACGCGAATCTCGCCGCTGCCCCATCGCGCGCCACCTTTGATTTCCTCGTCGGTGGCCTTGCCCAACCGTCCATCGCGCTCGCGGACCAGTTGCAAGTACTCATCGAGAACTTCGTCGGGAGTGCCCAAGGCCTTCGGCTGCCCGGCGTCGAGAAGGAGCACCTGACTGCAGAGGTGCCGTACGGTGGCCAAGTCATGCGAGACGAGAACGATGGTCGCTCCCGACTGCTTCAGTTCGGCCATGCGCGCCAGACACCGGTGCCTGAAGGATTCATCGCCGACGGCCAGAGCCTCGTCGACGACGAGGACGTCGGGTTGAGCGCAGGTGGCCACAGCAAACGCCAAGCGCAGATTCATTCCGGTGGAATAGGTTTTCAAGGACCGGTCGATGACGTCCGACAAACCGGAAAAGGTGAGGATTTCGGGTAGCAGTGTCTCGGCTTCTTTGCGGTCAAATCCTTGGAGGGCGAGATTCATCAGGGCGTTGTCACGTCCGGAGAACTCGGGGTGAAAACCAGTGCCCAACTCCAAGATCCCCGTGACGCGGCCGTGGACGACAACCTCACCTTCGGTGGGTGGGGTGATGCCCACCAACAGCCTGAGAAGCGTGGACTTCCCCGCCCCGTTGGGCCCGACGATGCCCAAGGTCTTTCCGGCATCGACATCGAGATAGAGATGCCGTAACGCCCAGAGGGGATCGTTCTTCCCGAGAACACCACCGGAGAGCTTGGACCAGACTCGCTCACGGGGATTCCGAAAGAGTTTGTAGCATTTTCCCAAATCTTGAGCGCTGAGGACGGCCATGGTTTTCGTTCGGTTCCGGTTGCGTTGGATTGCACTGTGAAGCAGAGCGTCGAATCAATCAACGGTGCGCGCCGGGATTGGCAACGATTCTCACCTTGAGGCGTCTGGTCAAAAGGAACGCCCTCTCGTACAATGAAGTATCCACCGTACGAGAGACACTCAAGTATCTTCCAAAAGAGAATGTCCGATTGGAATGTACTGAACGCCCGGCCATCGGGGGCACTACGTGCGCCCTACGAAACAGAACTTCCGAGAGGCCTTAGCATGCCCATCGTCGACATCCTGGTCCCGTGGAGCGGGACAGTCCCGTATACGTTGGCCGATTCGTTCATCGCCCCGGCCCTTCTACAACATCCGGGGTTGGGTTCTGTGGTTTGGATCGGCCCCGAAGCCCCCGGCGGATGCGCTCACGTTCCAACAGACCGCCCCCGTGGAGGTCACCTGCTTTCGACGGCCATCAATCTCTCCCCCGCAGACTACTTTCTTCTCGCCAGACCGGACACGCCGTGGACATGCAGCGCGGAATCGTTCGAACGGATGCTGGATATAGCGCAAGCGACGGGCGCTGAAGTGGTCTATGGCGATTACCTAGAAGCCAAAGATGGCGAGTTGACCCCGCATCCGACCATCGACCGTCAACTGGGTTCGATCCGCGACGATTTCGACTTCGGCCCGGTGATCCTCATCTCGCGCGCCAAAGCCGATCGTGCGCTGAGGCAGCAAGGCCTGGCGGAAACGGTCTGGGCGGGCGCGTACGAACTCTCTCTCCGGCTGTCGGAAGTGAGCGGTTTCGTCCACCTGCCCGAACCGCTCAGTATCCAACAGACGCTCGACGCGCGCTCTTCGGGCGAGAAGGGCTTCGATTACGTCGATCCGCAGAACCGACAGCGTCAAGAAGAGATGGAGTATGTGGCCAGTGGCTACCTGCGGCGGATCGGGGCGTACCTGGAGCCGAGATTCGATATCGTTCCCGAACCGACCGAGACGTTTCCGGTGGAGATGAGTGTGGTGATCCCGGTGCAGAACCGTGAACGAACCGTTGGCGACGCCATTCGGAGCGCGCTCAACCAGAACGTGACCGCCTCGTACAACGTGCTGGTTGTCGACAACCATTCGAGCGACAAGACAACGGAACTCGTGGACAACCTGGCCGCCTCGGACGACCGCGTGGTGCACCTCATCCCCGAACGCCGAGACCTGGGCATCGGGGGATGCTGGAACATGGCGATTTCCGACGCACGCTGCGGCCGGTACGCGGTGCAACTCGATTCGGACGATCTGTACGGAGAGAGCGGCACGTTGCAGGCGATCCTGGAGGCGTTCCGTTCGGGCGGGTACGCAATGGTCATCGGGTCGTATTCATTGGTGGACTTCGATCTCAACCCCCTGCCACCCGGCTTGATCGACCATCGGGAATGGACACGCGAAAACGGCCGGAACAACGCCCTGCGAATCAACGGCCTGGGCGCGCCCCGAGCCTTTCAGGCACATCTGCTGCGCCACCATCCCCTGCCGAACGTCTCGTACGGGGAGGATTACGCCGCTGGGTTACGGCTTTCGCGGCAGTATGACTTGGGGCGGATCTACGACTCGCTCTACCTCTGCCGCCGCTGGGAGGGGAATACCGATTCGGCGTTATCGGTGGAAGCGGTCAATCGGCACAACGTCTACAAAGACCGATTGCGAACGCTGGAGATCGGCGCACGGCAACGTATGAATTCAGTGGAAGGTTGACTCATCGCCAATCCGTGCTTGATTGGCTTCCAAACGGTTGACTCCTGAATCCCTCTGTGAGTGGTCTGTATGCGAAACGAGAAAGTCGTCCAAGAATCCGAACTTGCAGCGTTCCTGGAAGGCGGCGATGCGAAGAGTCTGTGTGCGTCGGCGCGAGCGCTGCTGCGGCAACAACGCCAGTCATGGCCCGAACTGGCCCGGGCTGTGGCGAGTCTGGCACAGCGTGAAGAGCGCGAACTGCAACCGGGTGAGACCGCCGTGATCCTGCAACATAACCCCGGCCGGTCGATCAGCTCTTCGGCGCGCGTGGATGCGAAGAGTATCGAACGGCGTCCATGCTTCCTGTGCGCGCACGCGCTGCCCGCCGAGCAACGAGGTCTGCTGTGGGACAATCGGTATCTGCTGCTAGCCAACCCGGCTCCCATCCTCGACGACCACCTCACCATCGCCCATGTCGAGCACCAACCGCAACGTCTGCGAGGTTGCGTGGACGATCTGCTGGGCTTGGCCGAAGCGCTCTCCAGCCATTTTACGCTGCTGTACAACGGGCCGCGGTGCGGCGCTTCGGCTCCGGATCATCTCCACTTCCAAGCCTGTACAAAAGGTGTGACCCCCATCGAATGCGAACTGAGCCGTGTGAAGTGGCTCCGTCACGCCGCACCCACAAGCGCGAAAGACGTGCTGCGCTATGAGACGGCCGGAAGACCGGTTTCCAAGAAGACGGACGCGATCGTGATGCAGCCATTGGCCCTGCTGCCGCGCCAAGGAGTGGATATCGGCCTCTGGTCCGACGGCCCGCGCAACGCCGCGGTGCTGATCTCGGACGACCGTGAGACCCTCAGCCGCGCCATGCTGGATACGCTCGCCATGCTGGATACGCTCGTCGGACTGGGAGAGATGGAGGAATCCGGGGAGCCAATGCTTAGTCTGTTGACCTGGTTCACCCCCCAGTGCTGGGTCGTGGTGCTGTTCCCTCGCCGCCAGCACCGGCCCGCTTGCTACACCCCCACCGCCACGCCCGATACCGTCGACGACGACGAGGCCAACGAGACCGCTCGATACGGTCAGTACACGATCAGCCCGGGAGCGCTGGACATGGCAGGGTTGGTCGTCGCGCCGGTGCGGCGGGATTTCGAACGGCTTGATTCGGCGACACTGGCGGGGATTTTCGGTGAGGTTTCTTGGCCAGCCGAGCGACTGCGAACGACGCTCCGCGCGCTCTAGCGGGACGCTCTACACACCCCGGCCAGAGAGACGCATACTGCTTCTCATGGAACCCGAACGAATCATCAGCGGATTTAACCGCGAAGACGACGAGTCACGCACGCTAAGACCGGTCCGCCTGGCCGACTTCATCGGCCAAGAGCGCATCAAACAGACGCTCTCGATCTGTATCGAAGCGGCGAAACGGCGGGGTAGCCCGGTAGACCATGTCCTGTTTTCCGGCCCGCCAGGATTAGGGAAGACCACGCTGGCCCATATCGTCAAACACGAGATGGAGGTCGGGATCAAGACCACATCCGGCCCCGTCGTGGAACGCAAGGACGATCTGGCCGCCCTGCTGACCGGCCTGGAGACAAGCGACGTGCTGTTTATCGACGAGATTCACCGGCTGAACCGGGTCGTCGAAGAATGCCTGTACCCGGCGATGGAGGATTTCTTTATCGACGTCATGATCGGCGAAGGCCCGCACGCGAAGTCGATCCGCCTCGACCTGCCCCCCTTCACGGCGGTGGGCGCAACCACGCGGA
>CAYTDF010000226.1:5970-7715 GCA_964436365.1 uncultured bacterium
GGCTTGCTGACCGGCCCTCTGCGAGACCGCTTCGGTATCCATCTGCGAGTCGAGTTCTATTCGGCGGACGAGATTCTACAGATTCTGCGCCGGACGGCGAAACTGATGGATGTGGTGTCGGAAGAGGACGGTCTTCAAGAACTGGCGACCCGCTCGCGAGGCACACCACGAGTGGCGAACCGCCTGCTGCGGCGTGTGCGCGACTACGCGGAAGTCCGTGCGGACGGACGAGTTACGGCGAAAGTCACGCGCGAGGCCTGCGATCTGCTGGGCGTGGATCACCAGGGGCTGGATCCGATGGACCGGCAAATCCTGGGAGCGATCGCCGATAAGTTCGATGGCGGCCCGGTGGGGATCAAGACCATCTCGGCCGCACTCGGCGAGGACGAAGGCACCATCGAAGAGGTCTACGAGCCGTACCTGATTCAACTGGGGTTTCTGCAACGGACACCGAACGGCCGTGTAGTAACCGCTCGCGCCTGCGAACATCTGGGCGTGGAACTACGTAGAGAGCGTGACAGTCAGCAGAACGGGTTCTTCTAGGAGAGTGCGAGAATCCCCGCGCCCCTCGATACAAAATTGGGCCTGTTGGCCCAATTTCACTCGGGGACACGGAAGGGTAACCCGGACATTCTCGAGTATCCGTACGGAGCGCGGAGAGCCGCCAGTATCCGTTATTCGGCGGTGGAATCACCTGTGCCGAAGAGCGCGTTGGTGAAGAGATCGGGGTCGAAATCTTCGAGATCGTCGACCCCCTCGCCGACACCGACCAGTTTGACCGGGATCTTGAGCTCGTCGTGGATGGCCACGGTGACACCGCCCTTGGCCGTTCCATCGAGTTTGGTCAGGACAATGCCGTTGACCTTGACCGCGCCAGTGAAAGTGCGGGCCTGCTGAAGAGCGTTCTGCCCCGTAGACGCGTCGAGGACAAGCAAGACCTCATGAGGCGCACCCGGTAGCTCGCGACTGAGAACGCGGCCCATCTTCTCCAACTCCTGCATGAGGTTGGATTTGGTGTGCAGACGTCCGGCGGTGTCGATGATGACCACGTCGTACGCCTGATCCTGGATGCGCCGGAGAGCCTGGTAACAGACCGAGGAGGGATCGGCTCCCTCGTCGCCCTTCACGATGTCGACCTGGGCGCGGTCGGCCCAAACCCCCAACTGGTCGATCGCGGCAGCCCGAAAAGTGTCGGCCGCAACCATCAAGACCCGCTGTCCCGCTTGCTGGAACCGATGCCCCATCTTGCCGATGGCCGTGGTCTTCCCCACCCCGTTTACACCGACAACAAGAATCACGGTGGGACCGTCATCCGACCAGGTCAGGTCACGGCTGCCACAATCCAACCGCTCGCGGACGGCCTGTTTCAAGGCGTCCAACAACCAGTCGATATCGCTGGAGCCGGTCTTCTTCTCGCGCTTGACACGCAAGCGAAGTTCGTCGATCAGCGAGACGGTGGTCTCAACACCGACATCGCCCACAATCAGAACCTCCTCGATCTCCTCTAGAAGTTCCTCGTCAATCTTCCCGTGACGCTGGAAGACCCCCCTCACACGTTCGACAAGCGCTTCCTGCGTGGCCTTGATGCGGTCGACGAACTTGCGGAAGAGACCTTTACGCCCCTCAGCGGGCTCGTCATCCGAGGGCGCGGTTTCCAGTTCGAGCGATGGGAGCTCAACGGTAGCGGCAGGTTCGGGTTCGGGTTCGGGTTCGGGTTCGGGTTCGGGTTCGGGTTCGGGTTCGGG
>CAYTDF010000227.1:0-7708 GCA_964436365.1 uncultured bacterium
TCCGTGTCGTCGTCTCCGTCGACGAGGTCGCCCACATCCGGCCCAACCCAACCATGCGTCACAAGGGCTGGTTCAATCATTGTCTCTGGAACACCGACGGAACCCGCTTCATCTTCCTCCACCGCTGGTACCGCAATCCCGACAACAAAGGCCCTCGGTTCACCCGGATGTTCACCGTCGCCCCCGATGGCCGCAACCTCTACTGCGTCGCCGACCACGACATGGTCTCGCATTTTATCTGGCCCGAAGCCGACAAGATTCTCGCCTGGTCCACCGAACCAAAGAGCGGCAATCGTTTTCACATCTACGAGGACCGCACCGAGAACGTCGAAGTCGTCGGTGAAGGCGTCCTCAAGACCGATGGGCACTGCACCGTCTCGCCCGATGGGGACTGGATCCTCACCGACACCTATCCCGACCGGGAACGAATGCAGGCGCTCATGCTCTATCGTCCGAAGGATGGCAAACTCGTCGCCCTCGGCAAGTTCTTCCTTCCGCCCGACATGAAGGGCGAGATCCGCTGCGATCTTCACCCACGCTGGAGCCGTGACGGCAAGAGTATCTGTATCGACTCCGCCCACAGTGGCCGAAGGCAGATGCTCCTTTTGGACGTCAGCGAGATTATTCGGTAGCGAAAAGGAACGCCACTCATGGAATACAAATGTACCTGGTATCCGTTTGACGAGCATCCAAAGTCCGATTCATGTTGGTCGCTCTCCGTCGGACCTGAGGGGCGCATCTACGCCGCGGCCTGTTGCGAGCATCAGCCGGGCGGTATCGTCAAACTCGTCCGCTACAACGAGTCCAGCGACTCGCTCGACTATCTCTTCAACCTCGATGAGGTCGTCGACGATCCCCACGATTCCGGCCGCGCCACACAGTGCAAAATCCACTACAGTTTTGCGCCTTCTCTATCCGATGGCATCCTCTACATGGCCACGCATCTTTCCGGGCCACCCATCGATCGACTCGTCTATTCACCCTGGAAATCCTGGCACGATCCCAAACGCTGTTTCCGTGGCGCGGCGCTCATAGCCTATGACACCGCCACCGACGACGTCCTCTGGTGGGATACGCTGATTCCCCAAGAGGGCTGCCGTTGTCTGCTGCTCGATGAAGAACGAGGCATGCTTTACGCGCTCAGCTATCCGCGCGACCACCTCATCGCCTACGACCTCAAGACGCGCCAGCGGCGCGACATCGACCGCATCGGCTCGATCAACTCCCAGGTCCTCCTGCTGGATCGCAGGCACCGCGTCTGGACCACCAACGATGACGGCCATCTCATCCGCTACGATCCCAGCCGGGATACACTCGAGGTTTCGCCTTACACCGTCCCTCATAATCCAACATTCCAGACCGGATGGCACAGCGTTTTTTACGATGCCGTCGCCTCGCCCGATGGCGACTGTATCTACGCCGCCACCTGGATCGCCAACCCTTATCTGATGCGCATCCGGCTCGACGAGGGCGAGTGGGGCACCGTGGAAAACCTCGGCCCGCTCACCCAGGATCGCGACCCCACACTACCTCTCGACACATTTCAGGATCACTGCGGCGGTCTCACCTTCGGCGATGGGAAACTCTATTACGTCGCCTCTCGCTGGCGTGACTCCGCCCGCAACCCGATGCCTCACGCCACGCACGAGCGCGAGGGGGTCGTCTGGCGCTTCGATCCAGAAACCGGCCAGCGCGAAGAGGTCGCCCATCTCGAACGGCCCGGCCACAACGCCCAGTATGTCTCGCGCGGCGCGGTCGATCGCAACGGCGATCTTTTCTTCGCTCACGTGGGACCCGCGCCAGTCGGCATCTTCAGGGTCGCCGTACCCGAACAACGCAAAAAGAAGAACGCACATTTACCGATACGGATTTGGGGATAGGGACAGAAAACCATGACAGAACTCCACAAAAAAAAGAGATCGTGGGAGGAGCTGGTCTCTCCCGAGGCCATGGCCGAGACCAACCGTGTCATCCACAGCACCTATGTCACCGAAGGCTCCCTAGTGGCCTTCCCCACCTGCTTCCCCGGCGCGTCGATCCCCCTTCCGCCTCAAGAGAGCCGGCTCACGGCGCTGGACGTGGCACCCGACGGTTCTGTGTACATTGGCGCGAGTGGCCGCCAGGTCCATCTCTTGGTGGGGATGTTTCACGGCGTCACCGGAACTGTATTTGACATGGGCGTCCCTGAAAATGCCGATTCTTGCACCGCCATCGTCTGCGGCGAAAAACGTTACGTCGCCGCCGTCAACGGTCCAAAGGGTGGACGGCTGGTTTCGCAAGAACTCGAACCGTTGCCCTACGATCTCATTCAGGAGTGGGGCTTCACCCGCACCCCGCTCGACGAGCTCGGCGCGCCGGTCGCGGGCGAACGAATCCTGCACGCCGTCCGGGATCCCGGCCGCGCGTTTCTCTATGGAATCACCGAGAGACACCTCTTCCAACTCGATTTTTCCGACATGAAGATGGACCTCCTGGGAGAGATACCGGGCGCGGGCCGACTGGCCATCGGATCGCAGGGCGGCCTTTTCGGATACGATGAAACCGACACGTTGTGGCGTTTCGATCCAACGTCCGGGGCGTTATCACGTCGTGCGGTAAAGCTCCCGGAAGGCCGGTGGAGCGGTTGCGGTATACACTGGGCGCGTGACGAGCGTGACGGTTCGCTCTACGCCGCCGACGGTGAGGGGCGGATATTCCGTTTCCGTGAGGATGTAGGATTCAGTACGCTACTCGCTCAAACTTCTGTCGCGCCTGTGGGAGCCATGGTCGTCACCCGTGATGGCCGTCTGTTTGGCCAGTGCGGCGAGGGTATTGGCAGGCTATTTCGTTACCGTCCCGGTGATGGCGAGTTCACCGATCTCGGCGTAGCGGTTTCGGTCATTCAACGGCGGCGTTACGGGTATCAATTCGCCGATGCGGTCACCGGCCGCGACGGCCAAGTCTATTTCGCCGAGAACGATGCCAGCGGCCATCTATGGATCTACTTCCCCCGCATCGAACCTCAAGGGTAAGCCTTACCGCCTCACCTCCAGAAACGCCTTATACAGCGCCAAGGCCTTTTCTTGATCGATGCCACGGCCGATAACCACACGGCTGTGGGTACGGACGGTCTTTCCCTTGGGAATATCTCCACCGAAGAGCGAAAAATACATCGAGTAGTGATTCGACACACCGTCCGGCGGGTCTGAGTTATAGGCCATTTCGATCGCAAAACAATCGTCGGGTCTCGCCATCTGCAAGAAGCCAAGTCCGTGCGCCGCATTCGTACGCATAGCGAGGGGTGCCGCGTGGTATTGCGAAACCGACATTTGCACCGGGCTCTGTCCGAGTTCCCAACGGCCGTCGTAGATCAGTTGGGTCGCGGCCAAATCCCGTGGAAACGCCAGATATGTCCCAACATTCAGCGGGTTACCGTCGGTCGGCAGGAACGCGTCCGACCGGTCCACATGCCGTGGATTTTGGGCGTAAACCGAGCCGCGAAACCCCTTCTGAAAATACGAGGACAGGAAGACCTCGAAATCCTTCAACCTTTTCTTCGGTGTAACCGCCGTCTCCAGGTCCAGCGTATTCGCGGCGCTCCAGCGATATGTCGCGCTCAGGGTAAACGGCCGTTCGGCGCGGCTCGGCCACTCCAACCGCAACGCCCCATCCGCAAGACATTCGGCCACGAGCGGCCAGCCACGCGCCGTACCCTCGTAACGCTTGTTCGTTTCGAACACCCGGTAGTAGCTGAGAATCCCCGGGTTATTCCCCCCATACGCGAGGTCGAGACCGGTCTCGCGGTCCACGAGGGTAAAAATCCCCTGTGATTTGCCATCCGCGCGCAGTTTTCCCTTCACCACACCGGTATCGAAGGCAAACAGACCCTCACTCTCTTTTGTGAATGCCAACTCCGCGCCTTCCGCGGAAAGAGCGGCAATCGTCACAGCGAGAAACAACACGTTTGAAATAAGTCGTTTTTTCATACAACAACTCCTGAAGTTTGCAGAGGACTCTTCGTCACGCGCGAGAATTCCGCGCGCCGCAACACCGGGTAATCTACGTTAACACGCACTTGTTGGCAACAGCCACGCGGTGGTATAGTTGTCCTAGAATTCGGCAAGAAAACAAACGGATGCGGAGCGCATAAGATGGAGTTACAGACCGGCGAGTCCGGCAAACCTGGATTCACGCTAATTGAGTTATTGATAGTCGTCGCCATTATCGGAATCCTGGCCGCCATCGCCGTGCCCAATTTCTTGAACGCGCAGCTCCGAGCCCGGGTCGCCGCGACGGAAAGTAACATGCGTTCCATCGGCACAGCGCTCGAGATGTACGCGACCGATCACGGCAAGCATCCGAACACCTACATCCCGGGAACGACCAGTTTTATCAATCCGCGTGCCATCCGATTCAAACGATTAACCACCCCCATCGCCTACATGGCCACATCGGTCCGCGACGTATTCAACCAGGTTGATGAAGAGCGGAATGCCGTCTATCCTTTTTGGGGACCCGACACCATGGATCACAGACGCACGGCTACGTGGTTCGATCATCCCGACATGAAATCGATTGCGAATCAGCGTGGGGGCTGGGCCATCATGAGTTTTGGCCCGGACAAGGATTTCGAGTCGACACAAAAGAAGTACCTGGTCTGGTTCGATTCCAGCAACGGCCTCGTCAGCGATGGCGACATCTACCGTTTCGGCCCGTAAGCTTTTCGACCCCACGAATCGCGATCGCAAAACTGATAAACCAACTTGAGGGTATAACCATGCGCGCATTGTATCTATTCTTGCTACTCCCTTTGCTTGGCCTCTCCGCCGACGCCACCGACGAACTCGAACGGGCCAATGGCTATCGCGGAATCTGGTACAGCAACCAAGCCTCGAAGGATGAATACAAATACAAATACAGCGGTGGACTGGGCACCTATTGCGCCAAGCACATTCCGTTCGCTCAGTACGCGCCGAAGGTCGACAAGACTTTTTTCGTCTATGGCGGCACGAAAGGCGTCGGTGAACCGAAACCCCTCTTGGAGATGGTCTCCTATTACGATCACAAAACCGGCACGGTACCGCAACCGGCGATTCTGATGAAGAAAGGCACGGAAGACGCGCATCACAACCCCACGCTCTCCATCGACGAAGCCGGTTATCTGTGGATCTTCTGTAGCGCGCATGGCCGCAAAGACGGTTTCATCTGGAAAAGCGCGAAACCCTACTCCATCAACGGCTTCGAACGCATCATGCAGGAGGAGTTCACCTACCCTCAGCCGGATTACATGAAGGATTCCGGATTCATGTTCCTGTTCACAAAATACAGTGGCGGACGCGAGCTCTATTTCCGCACCAGTCCCAACGGCCGCGCCTGGAGTCTCGAAAAGAAGCACGCAGGCTTCGGTGGACACTACCAGATCAGCGGCGGGCACAAGGGCAAAACCGGAACCGCCTTCAACTGGCACCCACCCAAGGTCGGGCTCAATGGCCGCACCAATCTCTACTATATGGAGACGGTCGACCTCGGTGCAACCTGGACATCCGCCGATGCCACGCCTCTGGCGATTCCGCTCGACTCCCCGAGCAACGGCGCGTTGGTTTGCGACTACCAGGCGGAGAAGCGTCTCGTCTACATGAAAGACATCAATTTCGATGCCAAGGGCAACCCTGTAATCCTCTACGTATTGAGTGATGGCTACGAGTCTGGCCCCAAGAACGGTCCACGGGTCTGGACCACTGCTCGTTGGACGGGAGACGCGTGGGACTTCCGAACTGTGACCGCGTCCGACCACAATTACGACATGGGTTCGCTCTACATCGAGCGTGATGGCACATGGAGAATCATCGCGCCCACCACCCCGGGGCCGCAGGTTTATTGCACCGGCGGCGAGATCGAAATGTGGGTCAGCACCGACCGGGGAGCGCAGTGGAAGAGGACCGCGGTCTTGACCGCGAACAGTCCCCGAAATCACACCTATGTCCGTCGGCCCAAGTTCGCCCATCCTGATTTCTACGCGCTTTGGGCTGATGGAGACGCGCTGAACCCGTCCGAGTCACGGCTCTATTTTTCCAACAAAACGGGAACCGTCGTACGGGTTCTGCCCGACAAGATGAGACATGAGAATGAAATCCCGCCGTTGTACGTGAAGCCACCCGGCGGAAGCGCGCAGAAATAGGGGAACCACCATGGTTGGGAACCAACGCTCCGGAGTCACTCTGCTCGGCATCGTGGCCGTCGCTTGGCTGGGAATCCACACGACTTTCGCTGCCGAGCCCTCGCGCCTGACGCTCAGCTGCGAAGCCAGCAACGACCTATACCGCACATTATTGAACGCGGGTATAGAAATGCGCCGCGAAGAGAGTCCGGCTCGGGCAATCGATCACGCACCCAGGGGCTCCGGTGTATTGCTGCTGGCCGATGGCTATCCCGAACGCACGCTGGAGATAGATGCAAAACTGTACGAGAAGGTCTGGCGGAAGAAACTCCGGCTGTATATTGAATATCCGTCGGCACTTCCTGAAGGTGACTTAGGCGCGCCGCGCACAACTCGCAAAGAACGTGCTGTGGTCGCATCCGATTTCTTCGGCGACACCTTGAAGAGTGGCCGAATACTGACCGTTCACGATTGTCGATACGTCCCCGCAACCGGCCCCGCGCATATCCTCGGCGCGCGGGTCGCCGGATATAACACAGCGGTCTACGGGCTTCCTGCCGAACGTTTCCCGCTCCTTTTCGAGCACACCAAAGACCGTCTCTTGGTGGCCACGACAAAACTGAGTGGTTTCATCACCGGACGCTACGGGCCCAATCGGGCCTGGAAAACCGTTTGGCGGAGCGTCTTGAGTTGGCTATCGCCGGGGAACGAATACCCCGATTTGGAATGGACACCGGCGTGTCGGCCAACCTACGGCAAAGAGGAGCGCCTTCCGCAATCCGCCGGAGCCATCGCCTTCCGGCGCGGCGTCGAATGGTACCGAACATCGGGAACCCTGCTAGCGGAATCCCGTGTCGACGAGATCGAGACGCGAATGCGGGAGGGGCAAAAAGCCGTCGAAAACTATGCTGCGGGTTGGATGGATTTCGAGGCCATGCCCGTACCCAAGACCGGTGTGATTGCGGGTGATGGCACGCACGGTGTGCTTGAGGGCTTCAGTTCCCGCATCCGGCATGATGGCAGTCAAGATCAACGGCTGATCCGGCGTAGCGACTGTATGGCCGAGGGCGCGATGGCGCTCGCTTTCGGCGGAACGGTCGACGGCAAACGCGAAGAGAAAAATTACGCGAAAAACACTCTCGATTTTCTCTTATTCGACTCTATCGCCACTCACGGCCCGCGCGCGAACCGAGAGCATCCGGCCTTTGGATTGATCTCCTGGGGGATCGACAACAGCACCTGGGAGAATGGCTATTGGGGTGATGACAACGCCCGCGTATTGCTGTCGGTCATGGCCTCGGCCGGGCTCTTGGACAACGACACATGGGACGAAGCCGTGCTCAAGTGTCTGCTCGGCAACCTCCGCACCACCGGAAAACTCGGATTCCGCGACGACTGTATTTCCAACGGCCGCCTGGAGGAGAGGGGATGGCGGAAATACTGGGAGGAACCGCTAGAGCATTACGCACCGCACTACCAGTGCTATATATGGGCCTGCTATCTATGGGCGTATAAGCGTACCGGCTACGAATTATTCTATGAGCGCGCCGAAACCGGCATCCGCAACATGAT
>CAYTDF010000228.1:0-7682 GCA_964436365.1 uncultured bacterium
ACTCTCCCGTTTCCAATGAAGATTGCGTAGAGGTGTTCATGGCTCCGAATCCGGAGAACGTGAAGAGTTATTTCAATTTCGAAGTCAATGCCATTGGCACACTTCTGGATCGTTCTCAACACGAGGGCCATGAGCCGGGGTGGAACGCCGAGGGGATTCAAATCGCGGTGGCGGTGGATGGCACGCTAAACGACGAGACCGACGAAGACCGGTCCTGGACAACGGAGATCGCGATTCCGTTTGCCGTGTTTGCGGACGTCGCGCCGAACGTACCGCCACAAGATGGCGATGAATGGCGGCTTAACCTCTACCGTTGCGGGGGCAAGATCAACCCACAATACAGTGTCTGGTCGGACACGAGGACGCCCCATCCCGACTATCACGTCCCGGAACAGTTTGGATTCGTGCAATTCGCCGAGTCCGCTCTATCTACGAATTAACTGAATTGTGGACGCACGGGGAGGGGGCCAAAACCCATTCCCGCTGGAGACATCCACGATTCCATTGTCTAACTCAACCAGGAAGAAACAGACGAGGCTCTTATGGACACTACAAAACGCTCTATCGCAACTCTTTTCGCTGCAACACTACTCTTCTCCATGAGCACCGGGAGCATCCACGCCCAACCAAGCCGCGCGGATATACAGGCCGCGATGCTGAAAGTGTCGGACTACATGGTGAACACCGTCTCGACCCACGGTGGATTCGTCGAGAAGTATAGAGAAGATCTGAGCAAACGCTGGGGGGAAGTTCCGGCCCGGGAATCCATGATTTGGGTCCAGAGCCCCGGCACGGTCAGTGTAGGGCGTACATTCCTAGAGGCCTATCGGGCGACCGGCGAGGAGCGGTTCCTGCGCCACGCCGAGAAAGCGGCCAACGCGCTGATCTGGGGCCAGCATCCCTCGGGCGGCTGGCATTATTTTATCGACTTCGACGCCTCGGGCACCGCGAAGTGGTATGAAGAAGTGGGCGCGAATTGTTGGGGATGGGAGGAGTTCTATCACTACTACGACAACTGCACATTCGACGACAACGTCACCATCGGGGCCACCGAGTATCTGCTCGACCTGTACATGGAGACACTCGACCGCAGTTATCGCGTCCCTCTCCTGAAAGCCATCGATTTCGTACTCGAATCCCAATACCCGAACGGCGGTTGGCCGCAGCGCTATCCGACACGTTTCGACCGGGGTACGGAACACGATCCGGGGTACACGACGTATTACACATACAACGACAGCGTTATCATCGGGAATATCTTCTTTCTCTTGAAAGCCTACCGTCTGCTAGGCGATGCAGCCTATAGAGAAGCGGCGATTCGAGGCATGGATTTCGTCGTGATCTCCCAACAAGGCACACCGCAGGCCGGTTGGGGCCAGCAATACGACATGCAGATGCGCCCGGCGGGCGCTCGCAACTTCGAGCCGGGTGATCTCGCACCGAGCACAACCGTGGGCAACATGCGGAACCTTATGCGCTTCTACAAGATCACCGGCGACCGAAAGTATTTGCGAGGCATCCCCGACGCGATTGAATGGCTGGAGAATTCCAAACTCCCTCCCGGCCATTCGGATGAGGGGCGGACCCACGCGCAATTCGTCGAACTCGGAACCAACAAGCCCCTCTATGCCCACCGCGAGGGCACCAGCCGTTGGGAAGGACGGTACTGGGTCGATTACGAACCGGGGAATTTCCCGGGACACTACGGCATGCAACTTACAATCGATATACCCGCCCTGCAAGAAGAATACGAGCGTGTATTCAATCTGAGCCCGGAAGAGGCGAAGGCCGAATATCAGGCCCAACAGGAAGCGAAACCGCCGTCTCGGCCGAAGGCGAAAGCCGTCGAAGAGATCATCGGCGCGATGGATGGCAAAGGAGCGTGGATCGAAGACCTTTCGGCCCCCGACTACACCGACTGGAAGTTCAAACCCCGCGAGGAATTCCGTGGGATCAGTACACGCACGTTTTCGAGCAACATGCGGACCCTCACGGATTACGTGCGCCGGTGAGCCGGTGATAGGGCTCTTCGGATGAGGAGATCACAAGCCGGCGAGAATGCCGTGGTAGCGAGCAATCCAGTACGGCAGCATCCAATGCACGCCCGCGCCTTCCACCGCGCCGTTGCCGCCGGTGTCCGGTACGTAGGGGTCGGCGTTCCAACGTTCGAAGTCGCGCTCATCGGCGGAGAGCACATCCCGCGAGAGTGTCTGGTTTCCTACGTTTTTCCCGTGCTGCAAAACCAGGTCGTCGCGGTGGGAGTTTTCTTGGCGCCAGTTGCGGCGGTCCAGCGGCATCTCGCGCAGGGTCCGCAAGGCGCCCGCGATGTCCGCGTCCTCCGGATCGACAGTCGCGTACACCATGGCCAGTAGGCTGTTGCGCTCGGGCACCTCGATGCGGGCATGTCGACGCAGGGCACGGTGCAGCACATCGCGAATGTAGGGATCACGTTCCATCTGCAGGAACGGGTAGAACACTACTGCGGAGAGTTGGTCGTCGGAGTGGTTCAGCTCGTCCGGGAATACCCTCTTCTGCAGAAGGATGTTGCTTAAGTAGTCATGCTCGGTGATGAGGTCCTTGAAGCGGTCGAGATATTTCCCGTCGCCAGTGATGAAGTGGCCGGTCTTTAGGAATGAGAGCATCATCAGCGAGTAAAGGCCGCGCTCGAGGTAGTGAATGGGATCGCCGTTCAGCAATTCCGGATTCCACCAGCCCCACCGGGTACGTTTCCCATCCCAATCAAGAATCTGATAGTTGTTTTCGACAATATAGTCGAGGACCTGGCGTAACTGCTTTTCCAGTTGCGCACGCGCATCGGGATCGCCTTTCGCTATATGCTCATAATAGGTGTAAAAAGCCAAGAAATGACCGGTAATCTGATCGCTGGAGACGTCGTCCCGCCAGAAGTACTGCCCGTCTTCTGTCTCGTGCCAGTTGTCCTGGGCACCCAACCGGGACGCGGTCGGCTCGTCGACAGCCACCATGCTGCGAGCCACCAGTCCGTGTATGCCCGTGATGTTCTGCAGGCGATAGAGCGCCTGCATACCCTCGTGCGCAAGTTTCTTGTAGCGTCTCTCCCCCGTGAGGCTATAGGCGAGAGCCATGGACGTGACGTGATACGACGTCCACAGGCCATCGCTCGCCTGAGGTGCATGTGTCCAGGTGTCGCTGTGCTCGGGATCGCTGTAATACGCGGGCGAAGGCATGCCGAGACGGCGGTGGCGCTCCACATAGCGGTCGAGCAGGTAAGCGGCCTTCTCGTGGAGCGTGCGCTCCACAGTCTCGATGGAACTCCAGCCCGATTTTGTGTACACGAATGCGGGGCCGTCTCCCATAACTGTGATGGCTTCGACACGGTCGTCGGGCAGGTAGCGCTTGCCCTGGCGATAGAACCACTGGCGCTCCTTCTCACGGGGTCGAAAATGAATCACACCTTTTTCACTGCCGATCCAGAGGTGGTCGTTTCCGTCGACGGCGATACAGGTCAGTTCCTCCACCGGGAGTCCGTCACGGCCGCGCCAGGTTTGCCAACGGCCTTCCACGTCTCGCGCACTCAGGCCCGCCACCGTTGCCACCCACAGCGTCTTGCGGCTGTCCACGGCAAGACCGGCGATACTCGACGACGCCGGTCCCCGGTCGTTGCCGTAGTGGAGATAGCGCTCGAACGGCCCTTCTGAAGAGGACGACGCATAGAGACCCGCGTCGGTCCCGACCCAGTACGTATCGCGTTGCCCTACCCGCGGCGTTGTCGCGGTCTCTTGAAGCCCATCGAGTTTGCCCGCGGGCGAGGGCACGACCCGTTGTGCGTCCACAATCGGTCGCTGCACGTGTTCCGTGAAGGGCGTATCCGCAATCGGTAAATCAGGCGGACTATCGCCGGGTGTATTGAGGTGATCGGTCGACGTCAGCGGCGGCGCCAGCGGTACCACGGCCGGTGGCGTATCAAAATAATCCGGAGGCTCCGCCGTAATCGTGACGACGGTTGCGAAGACAGCAAAACAGCAAAGAAGACGCATAGCGTTCCTTTCATGGTTCAGGTGGCAGCGCGAGGTTTCTTTTTCGCCCATCCGAGTGGGCCCGCGTCATGGCGTATACTGGATTTCGACCTTATTGACGGGGCCTTCGATCCCCATACTGTTGACCGCTTTGGCCTGGAGCCGGTTCTTTCCGTCCCGGAGTTTCCACGTAAACTCGCGTTCGGATTCTTTCCATCCGCCGCTACCGTCCTCAATCATGAACGTCCGCAGATTGGGGATGGGGCCATGCAAACGAATCGAGAGTTCGCCGGGGGAGTCGGTGTCTTGCACGTCGATGAGAGTCTTGTTTAGAGTCCAATAGAAATCCTCGGGACGCTGGGTCTGATAAGAGTATTCCGGGAACTTGGGATCGAGGCTGTCGGTCCACCATAGAAAGCCGTCCCAATGATACTGTGACTGCCCGTGCTCCAATTCCTGTGGCGACGGCTCGTACAAGTGGTCGTTCCGGAACGGAATCGCAAAACGGTTGTAGAGTCCGAGATACCGCTTCCAAAACTCTTCTGATGTCATCTTTGGCTCGCCGATTACGGCAACATCGTCGGCATGGCCTTGGAGATATCGGTTGTGGATTTCGAGCGCGTTTTGCGGCTCCTGGGTATCGATCTGATTGAACTGCAACGCGGTAGTCACATTCGCAATCAGACCCACGTCCTGCAGCGTCCATTTACCAGCCTCGTCCGACCAGGCTTCGGCCACACAATGATGGTTCAAAATGACCGAACGTGCGTTATACCCCAGCGATGAGGCGCACTGGACGAAGACCATGGCATAATGGGTGCACATACCCAATCCCAAATAGGAGGGTGCCAGTTCGAGGACTTCGAGCGCATCCCACTGCGGACAGTAATCGTATTTCCCCATATCCCAGCCTTCCCACTGTTCGCGCACCCATTGACGCAACAGGGCGAGTTTCTCCAGATCGGTTTTCCCCGCGGCAACCACCTCCTCCAAGTTGTATTTTTCACGTAGATGGCGCATACGCGGGTGGTGCGGGTCGGCATACCGGAATGGATAAGAAGAGACGGCAACCGCATTATCCGGCGGCGTGACCAACTCGATCTGGCCCCGATTCTTGCCGGACAGTTCTCCACCGACCTCCAAAGAGACGCTTTCCAGGCGAGGGGTAAAGTTCATATCGCCGCTGGTCAGTGTGGCCCGCCATTGGAAGAAACGTTGCTTGCGCAACACGCCAATCGCGGCCACCGGGTACCAGGTCGACCATTTCAACGGAACGTAGTCGGGCGTGGATCCGGTACGGACTTCAAACCGGATGGCGGTATTGGCGGGCTCGTCGGTCACCGTGCGCAAGCGCAAATCGCGGATCGTGGCCAAGGGCGTCACCCCGGCCTTTTCAGCATCCTCCGTACTCGTGAGCAGGTGAACCAGATCGATCGGCGGCGAGGTCACAACGCCGCTGGAGGGATGGCCATGAACGCGGAAACGAATCGCATACTCGCCCGTCAAATCGTTATTCGGGCCGAGAATGTCTGTGCGCCAAGCGTCGCCGCCAGTCATTGTCTTGGAGCTATGGCCCTGGGGAAAGTCGGTATCGACCGTCAACCATCCATTGAGAGCGAACTCGATTTCATTCTTCCCGACCACGAGGTACTTGTCAGGTATGGTCATACGGTCCCAGCCGCCGGTCAGCATCGCGTCGCGATCCTGGATGTGCTTGAGGCGATGCTTATTGACAATGACGTTCATTGGCATGGCTTCGGTTCCACCACCGCCGTACATAAGGATTTGTACGGAGCGGCATTGCGAATGCAAGTTGAAATCCTTCTTCGCGTGGACACCCGTCGATAGGTCTTCCCGAATCTTTGAGCTGCGCGACTTGACATCCGAGATCAGATAGGTCGGCGCAAGCTGAAATCCTCTCGTATTCTCACCCAAATCGATGAATCGGTCGCGCGTGCAATCGGCAAACTCCTCTTCCCCATAACGGGCTTCGGCCCAGGTTATGTCCTTCGGCCGCGAGCGGTACACCAGGAGATAGCCTCGCCGTTCGTCTTCCCCGCAGACCAAAGTCCCATCCTGGGTGGTCGCGAGAGCGCCGACATCACCGAATGTGCTTGGCGCGCCGGATATCGGAGGATTCCCGGTCGGAGGCATGCCAAGATGCAGCTGCCGCGATACCGGATCGAAAGCGAACAGCCTGGGCATGCCGCCCGGTTCGCCACCGGCACCGTAAATCAGGCCATCTGCGGACTGGCCCAGGCCGAGGATATGCTGCTGCCGCAGGGGCTTTCCGTAGCCCTCGAGCGCTTCCGTCCGAGGATCGAAACGGAAGAGATACCCTTCGTTGGTTCCCCCGATATAACTGCCGTCATCGAGACGAACGGCGGCGTCAATGGCGGTAAATCGATGTCGACCGCTCACTGCGGGCAGGTGGGCGTCGAGCGTACTGATTTGCTCCGTTGCGGGGTCGTAGGCGAGGATCAACCCCATCAGATCGTCCTCTTGCGCTTCGCCGCGTTTGTCGGTGCGCGAACCCGCGAAATAGACGGTGCCGTCCGCACCTTCCATAAAGGTCTTGCTGATACGCCGGATCTGTTGATGGGAAGCGAAGGGCACGACTTCACCTCGGTCGGCCGCCACGCCTTGCGATAGATCGATGGTGAAGAGATGTCCGCCCGGCACCGAAAGGCCGATCAGGTTCTTTCCATCGGCGGTCGCCAACAGCGCTCCGGTACCGTCCTTGGAAAGAGATTCGGGCAGCGGATATTCGCCGAGTAGTTGCCCGGTTGCCGCGTAATGGCGTATCGCCATTCCCTTGGCGTTTTCATTCACTTCGGATGGGTCGGAGACGATACCTCTGCGCGAATGCTTCGCGTCGGGGGTCGCGGGCCGCTCGCGGTTTCTCTCGTAGACGAATTGCTTGTCCCACACGCGCGCCGCCCCAAGGTAGATATCGCCCTTGGGCCCCAGAGCGATGACGGGATCATCCGCCCAAAGGGCGGAAACGGCGTCCAACAAGAGCACTTCCGAGGTCCGGGGATCGTAGCGAAACAAGGATATCTGCTTCTTTCCGCAGGCCGCGCCAATGACCGTATCGTCGCCTTCACGGTGAACCAAAGCGGTCACAAAAGTCTCGTTGATCGGTATGGCGTCATACAGCGCCACCATCTCCCGGCATCGCTCGGCAATGGGCAAGGAGGGTTGCAGCGTCGTTTCCGGGTTGGACGCACCGCTACTCGAAGCGAGTATGCAGATAGCCAATCCGATCGATAGTATCGTTGATATTCGTTTCATCGGCCTATCTCTCTTTTCCATCCAATCCATCATTTGCGTGTCAGTTTCGGGAAATGTGCGACAAAATAGGGATACGTGCACATGAAAAACAGACTGCCATCCGGCCCAATGGCTGAGCCCTGGATCGAGGTATGCGTCTGGAGCTTCGGATCGTCGGGATCGATTAGAAATCCCAAACACTCGCTGTCGTCGTCGCCCGGCGTATAGCGCATGATCAGCGTCTCGTCATGTCCGCCCTCGATCGCCACCCGTGCCGACCAGTAGATACGGCCCTTCTTATCGCCAATCATGGTGTGGACATCTTTGCTGCTTTCAAACGGCTCCGGCACCGCCCGGCAGACATACCGCATCGGCAGAATTTCGTCGGTGGCGTGAGTCAGATCGAACTCCTGG
>CAYTDF010000229.1:0-6787 GCA_964436365.1 uncultured bacterium
CGGAATCGACCTCGGCCTGCAACGGGGTCTTGCTCACGCAAAGCATGGTGGCCGCGTTGAGAACGGCGCGATATTTGGTGGCGAGAAGTTCGGCCGCTTTGAGCAAGATCACGGCGCGGGCGTCCCACGGCATCTGCGACCATTCGCGCTTGGCATCGTTGGCCGCGGCAATGGCGAGTTCGGAGTGTTCGGCGGACGCCTTGTGATAGGTGCCCAAAACTTGACTGGTGTCGTGCGGGCAGCGCATCTCGACCGTGTCACCGTTACGGACTTCCTTGCCACCGATCACCATGGGGACGTCGACCGGATTGTCGATCATCTCCTGCAGGGCGGCCTTCAACTCTGCCCGCTCGGGAGTTCCGGGGGCGTAGGAATAGACGGGTTCATTTACAGGTTCGGGGACACGAAAAACGCCATTGAACATCTTGGGTATGCCTCATGAAGGAATGGAATTGTCCTGCCCCGTTCGTTGCGACAAGCGAAACTTACACTGGGGCTGTTTAGGGCGGGAGCCGAAAAAAACGGGGCGCCGTAAGGACAGTGAAGCCTTCCTTTTATCGGAACGAGGCCCCGCTGTCAACGAATCGCCGCCCCAAACCCCGGCGTTCCTCCCCGGAGCGCGTGCTTGGTTGCGCCCCGATCTTGAACGGACACTGTTTTTCGTTCACATTCAAGCACCCCCATATTTAGAGCGTGCGCCCTAGGTCGCACTGCCGAGAAAATCAAACGGACCGGGCCGCCCGTTCCGAAGATCGTGGAGAGTACGATGAGCAAGAACCGTATCGGTTGGATTACCTACTTCGATAACGACCCCCAGGCCGCGCTGGACCGAGCCAAAAGCCTCGGTTTCGATAACATCCAGGCCGGACGTCCGACGTCAGAATGGGAAAGCCCAGAGAAACGGGCGGAACTCGGCAAGATGGTCAAAGAGTCAGGCGTGGATGTCACCGCCCTGTTTGTGGCCTTCAAGACAGAAGACTACTCCAGCATCGAGGCCATCCACAACACGGGTGGATTTCTGCCCCTAGCCGAGCGGGAAGAGCGAAGAGAGCTGGCGTTTAGCGCCATCGAGATCGCCGTCGCGATTGGCTGCCCCGGCATCGCCGCGCATTTGGGATTCATCCCCGACGATCCCCAAGATGAAGAGTACGTCTATCTCAAGAAGGTTGTCGGAGAGGTCGCCGACCGTTGCCAAGACGCGGGCCTGAAGTTCTCATTCGAAACCGGCCAGGAAAAAGCGGCGACACTGAAACGATTCATTGCGGATCTGGGGCACGAGAACATCGGCGTGAACTTCGACCCCGCCAACATGATCCTGTACGGCTCGGGCGAGCCGCTGGAAGCGATCGATATTCTCGGTCCTCACCTCATGGGCGTCCACGCCAAAGACGGCACATGGGCCGCTCCCGACGTGCGAGGCAAAGAGTGGGGCACGGAAACCGCGCTCGGCGAAGGAGATGTGGACTTCCCGAAGTTGATCGAAAAGATCAAAGAGTTCGGGTTCACGGGTCCCATCACCATCGAGCGCGAAGTCAGCGGAGAACAGCAAGTCACCGACATCGAAAAGGCCCGCAAACTTCTCGAAAGCCTCCTGTAGACAGTGATCGATGGCCGTAAACCGGGCGGAAAGCCAACGCGACCATGAACAGCCGTGAACGAGTCAAGAAATGCTTAACCTATCAGCAGCCTGACCGCGCCCCACGCGATTTGTGGGCGTTGGACGGTGTCACGAAGTACCGCACAGACGAATACGACGCGATGCTCGAACGGTATCCCTCTGACTTCACCGGACCCGACTCGGGCGTCTACGGCACGGCACGGCTGTACCAACCGCTGGAGGGCGAAGTGGGTCAGTATGTGGATGAGTGGGGGAGCGGGTGGGAGATCTGCGAGCGGGGCGTCTGCGGCGAGGTGAAAAGACCCGCGTTGGCGAACTGGTCGGACTTCGCCACATTCTCGCCTCCGACAGAGATGCTCGATAACGCGGATACCAGCGGCGTCAACGATTTTTGCGCGCGGGCCGATAAGTACGTGCGTACGGGAACCACGGTGCGGCCGTTCGAACGCATGCAGTTCCTGCGCGGTACCGAGAACCTGTTCATGGACCTGGCCTACGGCAAGAAAGAGGTCTATGCGCTCCGCGACATGCTTCACGAGTTCTATGTGAGAGATATGGAGATGTGGGCCCAGACCGATGTGGACGGCGTCTCGTTCATGGACGACTGGGGCACGCAACTGTCGTTGCTGATCTCGCCGAAACTGTGGCGCGAGTTCTATAAACCGCTCTACAAAGAGTACTGCGACATTTTGCGCAAAGCGGGAAAAGATGTCTGGTTCCACTCGGACGGGCATACCGAAGCCATCTACCCCGACCTGATCGAGATCGGCGTGACCGCGTTCAACTCGCAGCTCTTCTGCATGGATATCGAAGGACTGGCTGAGAGATACAAGGGCCAAATCACCTTCTGGGGCGAAATCGACCGGCAGGGGATCCTACCGCGCGGAACAGTGGATGAAGTCCGGGAGGCTGTCCGCCGGGTGCGCCGGGCGGTGGATGACGGTCGGGGCGGAGCGATCGCGCAGTGCGAATGGGGTGTGAACGACCCCGCCGAGAACATCGCCACGGTCTTTGAGACATGGATGGAGTAGCCCCCTGAGGGCGGACAGCGTCCGAAATCAAGCGCACACGTCCAGCAGCATTGAGAGCGAGAGCGCGCAAGACGCGCTCCAAAGGAGAATAGTCTGTTGCATCACGCCGTGAAATTAGCCGAACGAGACCTTTATGTGCCGATATCTTTTTGGGGACCGTTGGTTTCCCTGGTCGCTCCAAAACCCAAGGGAATGGCTCCCGGATTCGCGCGGGCGCTGATTACGTTCAAGCAGTATTCCGAGACGATCAAGGGCGATTTGGGCGACTCGGTACGGAACTGTCATAAGGTCTTGGAACGTTTCCTGAAGCTCGCCGAATCGCTCGTGCGCGAGGAAAGCGGCGAACACTCGGGGCGACTGGGACGCCTCCGCGATCTCCCGTTTGGCGAAGAGACCCTCCAGCAGCAGGTTTTCGAGATTCGCGGCGTCGATGTCACCTCCATCAACGGCGGGCAGGTGGGCTCAATTCTGACTCAGTACGAGCGGTTTCACGTCGTGCTGCAGTTTATGGAAGAGAAAGTGGCCCAGGGGGGGCTTGGCGCTCTCCAGGGGAGTTTCAACAACATGCTGTTTATCCTCGACCAGGCTTGCGACACGATGGAAGACGCCATCACGTCCGCACCCGTCCGCCGGACAGCGCAACTGGGCGAGGTTCCCGACACCAATTTCGTCTTCATCCAAGACCGAGAGCGTAACGATGCCTACCCGGACGGGACGATCTGTCAGATCGTTCAGCAGGGATTTGCGTGGGAAGGCAAAGAGCTCGTCGAAGCCGTAGCGGTTGTGGCGCAAGGCCAGTAGCCGTTTTTGGGGGCCTATGCACCGGGGGGAGATACACCTCAGCGGTAGTGTGAGCGCGAGCGGTCGTCTGCCCCGTCAGAAAGACAGTAACGGGTATTTACACTTGCGGCCTTTCGCAGTAGTCTTTGTTATTGTCAATAATAAATGACGAGAGAAACCAATGCCAACACTTCCTGACCTGTCTAAATCAGAATGGATCGTGATGAACGCCCTGTGGAACCACGCGGGAAAAGAAGGACTGACGCTAGCGGAGTTCTTTGAAGCGTTGAATCACAAGTCTTGGGCCATCGGTACCGTACGAAGTTTCCTGGTGAGACTCGTAAACAAGGGATACGCGAAGAAAACAGCGTATTCCTACGGAAATCGATACAGCCCGAAGGTGGCGAGGAGCAGCGCTGTCAATCGCGCGGTCCGGGATTTTGCGGGGACCGTTCTGGATGGCGACGTCTCACCGCTCACGGAGTTCTTGCTCAAACGCTGCAAGGTCTCCAAGAAAAACGCCCAGGTCGTCGAGAAGATCCTGTCGCGTTGACGAGGCCCGCCGCGGCAGGTCGCTGCGGCAGGTTGCTACGGCCCGTCCCCCTGGGATGGCGGCGTCCGCTCGGACGGATCGAGGGCGGCGAGCAGCCCCATGACTGCGCCGTATTCGCGCCCCGTCAGGCCGAGACGGAAGACGATGTTTCGGAGTGTCTCGGTCTGCCTCTCACGGCGTCCGGTCTTGAAGAAAGCCGTCCGATCCAGAATCCCCACCAACCGCTCGATAACCCGCTGAATCTCCGCATGCGTGCACGCGGCATCGGTCGCCGTCTGTTCGGCGGGAACGGCAACGGTTGTCCGGCTGATTTCGTACAGCACCACGGTGACAGCGTGGGCGAGGTTGAGACTGAGCGTCTCGACAGCGGTGGGGATATCGACGAGCACCTGGCAGAGACGTTTATCGGCGGTGGAGAGTCCGTAGTCCTCGGGTCCGAAAACCAACGCCACCCGCCGGGTCCGGTCAGCCTCCCTGGCCTGGTGCAGAGCGTCACACCACGAGACAAGATCCATAAGAGGGCGGGAGAAATCATGCCCACGCCGGGAGAATCCGACAACGGTCTGATGCTCGCCGACCGCGTCCTCCAAAGAACCGGCGAGCACGGCCTCGTCCAGAACGTCGGATGCGCCGCTCGCGGTTTTGTAGGCTGGGGATTCCCCGCTCCATGGGAACGCCGGTGCAACCAACACCAATCTCCCCACCCCGAAGGCCTTCATTGAACGGGCGGCGAAACCGACATTCTCAGGGATCTGCGGCCGTGCGAGGACCACATCGATCGTCTTCATGGACCTTCCATCAGTTCCAACTTGAATCAGAGCCGTTATCGGCCCGCGTACTCGCGCCACAAGCGGTCGAGGTCCCAGGTCTCGCCCTTGGGGGGTGCACCCGCAGCGACGACACGGTAACGCAGATGCCACGTTTCGCCCTTCTTGAGCACCTTCGGGGCCGCCATGTTGGGCGAACTGGAAATAAACTGCATTCCAGTGCCCAGGACGAAGAAGCGCGTCGGATGGCAGTCGTTTCCGGGATGGTCGAGGATCGCGGTCGTCACCGGGCCGTGCTGGGAGCCGGACAGAGCGCACCAGCGCGCCGGTTTGTCATGGCAGTTCGTGTCGCCCTCATCGCCCTCGGAGTTGAAGTAACGGGGTTCGGTGAACGGGCCGATCCGGATCGTAAGACCGTGATAGGTGCGAGGACTTCCTTTGTCGGATAACCCCTCCGAACCGAAGACGGTTTCGGGGGCCACACCGGTAAAGAGCATGTCGAAATCCACGAGTTGGAGGTTCCCAACGGGGGAGTAGAAGGTCGTGGCGCGTTTCTCCGTCAGGAGGACCTTGCCGTCTTCGGCTGTCCAGTCGTTCACCTGGCGGATGACCGAGTTGCCCTCGGAGGAGGTTTGGTTCTCGAGCGTCTTGGTGACCACGATGCCGCGTTTGCCCTTGGGAGAGTTGATCTCGGCCCAGAAATCTACGCCGGAGATGTCCGGCCAACCCACGCAAAGGGCGCGGTGATGAACGTGATCGGCGGGAGCGTCGTAAGTGACCACGCGGCGATCCGGGGTCCGTAAGGGGAAAATGTAGGGCTTATCGAGAGCCGCTCCGGTATGATGGATGGCGATCTCGTGTTCGCCAGCAAGAACTTTGATCTGCGTCCGTTGGGCGCGCTCCGTCTTCATTTGGCTCTCCCCGGCCGCCCACCCGGCAACCGTACAGATCAGGACGCCCACGAGCGCCCCGGCACTGACAGGTTTTGCGATTCTTCTCGAAAGGTCCATTGTCTTCGAAAGGTTCATCGTGGGAAGCCTCCATCTTCAGTCTGGGGATTATAGTGTCTTCCAAATGTTTCTTCCGATTGAAAAACGCCGAACGCCCGGCCGTCGCGGGCACTTTGCCGCAAGCGACACTTCGTTTGTGCGCGCCGTAGTTTCTTTCGGCGGAAAAAACCTTCGATAAACGTCTATGGGCCGCGAAGTCGTAAGTCCCGCGCAACAACACGGCGTTCATTCGAAACAACGGCCATTCGAAGATAGCGCGGCCGGATGGGAGGAGGCAGGGCCGGAGAGAAGTGTGATTCGGCCGCGCGGCATTCCACACGGCCTGCGGTGATGGTACTTTCGATGAGCGTTTCTCGAGAGTCTCGACCGAAACCGAGCGAGGAGCCATCCGGCTTCAGCCGACCGGAATAGACTCTTGAGAGCGGCAGCGGCCTCTCCCTCCATGGTTACCGGGTGCATCGTGTATCGAGCGCATCCAGCCGCGGAAATCCCTTCGAGGTGACAGAAGACTCCGATGACTCAAAAAACTCCTCTCGATCGCAGAAACTTCCTGAAAACATCCAGCGCCGCACTCGGCATGACGGCGCTCAACCATCGCGCGATGGCCGGTGTCGGCCCGGGCGAGAAGATCCGGGTGGCCAATATCGGCGTCGGCGGCATGGGAACCGGCCGGATGCGGGAATGCCTGAACCAGAAGGATGTCGATGTCGTCGCCGTATGCGATGTCGATCGGAGCCACGCGAACCGCGCTGCGGAGTATGTGGTGGAAGCGCGTGACAAGAAGCCGGATGTCTATAAGGATTTTCGCCGGATCATCGACCGCGACGACATCGATGTCGTCTTCGTCACCACCCCCGACCATTGGCACGCCTTGCCGTTCGTTTGGGCTTGCGAAACCGGGAAGGACGTCTTCGTCGAGAAGCCGCTCTCGCACTGCCTGTACGAGGGCCGACGTATGGCCGACGCGGCCAAGGAGAACAAACGAATCACCCAGATGGGCAACCACATCCACGCGGGTAAGAACTACC
>CAYTDF010000229.1:6797-7678 GCA_964436365.1 uncultured bacterium
ACCGCGATGTGGTGCGGATCGTCCGATCGGGGATCTTGGGCGAGATGACCCGGACCCACGTCTGGAAGACCAGCGGGATCAACAACCTCGGCAAGCCCGCCGATTGCCCCGCGCCGGAAGAACTCGACTACGATATGTGGCTCGGACCCTCTCCCAAGAGGCCCTATAACCCGCTGCGTTCGCACTTCACCTTCCGCTACTTCTGGGATTATTCCGGTGGTTGCTTCGCCGACTTCTGGTGCCATATCAGCGATATCGCCTACTGGGCGTTGGAACTCGAATCGCCCAAGAGCGTCTCCGCTGTCGGTGGGCGCTATCTGGTGGACGATATCGCCACGACTCCCAATACGCTGGAAGTGATCTACGACTTCGAGCGCTGTCCCTTAACCTTTACGATGAACCCAACAGCCCACCCCGGATTCCTCCACATGGGAGGCATCGGCTGCACATTCCAGGGGACGAAAGGCACGCTTGTCACCAATTACGGTCAACACGAGCTCTACCTCGGGCAGAAGAAAGTCGACAAGTTCGAAATCGAGTACCCCGAGGTGCCTCCCTCCCCCGGTCACGTGCGTCAGTTCTTCGATGGCGTGAAGAACCGCGTGGAATGTGACTGCAACGTCCAATACGCGCATCACCTCGCCAAAGGCTTACACCTGGGGCTAATCGCCTATCGTACGGGTGAGAAGATCACCTGGGACGACGGGAAAGAGCGGATCACCAGCAGCAGAAAAGCCAATAGACTGCTGAAGAAACGGTATCGCAAGCCCTGGAAACTCTGAGCCGGGCCCACACTGAGCGGCCGCGAGAGAATCCTCGCCTATTTCGCGTCCTGGCGAATACGATGCGTTGACAGTCCCTGGAGAGCGTGAGTATCCTAC
>CAYTDF010000230.1:0-3731 GCA_964436365.1 uncultured bacterium
TAAGAAGTCGAGTCGGAGCACTCCAAAGCATCCCCAAACGAAAAACGCGTATCCGTACCGGCACGGCACGCATACTCCCATTCGGCCTCTGTCGGTAACCGGAAGGTCCCCTACCCAAGACCATTCAGCCGCTCGATGAAGGTCTGGCAGTCGTCCCAGGAGACTCGAACGACTGGGTGGTTCGGCTCTCCACCAAGGGAGGAAGGATTACTGCCCATCACAGCCTCCCACTGCGCCTGCGTTACTTCGTACTTCCCAAGGTAAAACGCTTGCGTTAGCGTCACAGCGTGCTGAGGCCCTTCGCTCGAGGAGCGACTCCGCTCATCGGAAGGCGAGCCCATCGTGAAGGTCCCGGGATCGATCAACACCATCTCCAGCGGTTTCACGCCAGATGGCAAGCCGGGCAGATTGACGGTGATAGCATCACCGCCACCCGTCGGGATGAGCGTGGGCGTCGGGGTCGGTATGTCTGTTGGGTTTGGTGTAGCCGTGGCCGGTGCTGTCGGTACGGGAGTCGGCTGCACGCCAAAGCCGAACATCATCAGCAGTTGCTCCGGCTCGAGAGTTCGGATCGGTGTTATTCTGATTTCGTCGACATACACGACTGAGGAGACATCCGTGGCGGGGTCCGCCGTCGAGACGGCCTGAAACGCAGGTATGATGGTGTCGTCCTCTGGGTCACAGAATAATCTCATCGTATGCCAGCCACCCATAAACTTCGACCCATTCGCGGGCAGGTTGGCCATCATCGAGTAATCCGGCAGGTTCATCGTCACCAAAGCCAAACCGACATCCGGCCCGGTGCACCAGACCATGCACTCGACCAGCACATCTCCAGGGCCGGTCTCAATCGTGGGGCCATAGAAGATAAGCCCATCACCGGCGTTCAGCGTAATCGTCAGGCCTTGCGCCGGTTCTCCGTCTCTCACCGGCAGGGAACCGAACGAGCGCTCGGCCTGGGTGTACTCACCTGGCGCAAGGATGAGGAGTCCTTCATCGGTGTCCAGATCGAGCGTGATTGGTTCCTGAGCGGTGCACAACGACGCAAACAGCAACATGGTGGAGAAGACGGAGAGTCGTTTCATGGAAGGCCTCTTCTTTCTAGAGAAGATGTAATGTGTTCTACTGTAAGCCATCGGGGTGGAGCTTACTACCAATTGCCATGAGAAAACGCAACCCGGAAGCATCCGGGAATCGTGAGAATCGTCACCACAGCTGTCGTGCGCGCTCCTGCATCTCTCACAAACGAGTTGGACACCCCACCGTCCGGCGTGATACAAGATATGATTACGCTACTTGAATCTCGCCGATCAGTCTCTTCACGGACAACCGGAGTCTATTATGCCCGTTCAATTCACCGAACTTTTCGAAATGATTAAGGAGAGCGGCGCGTCCGATCTTCTCCTCACAGCGGGCGTTCCGCCCATGCTTCGCGTCGATGGACGCCTCACCCACCCGCCCCTGCCCGACATGAACCCCGAAGAGGTCAAACGGCTGGTCTACTCGATCCTGACCGACGAGCAAAAGCAGAAGTTCGAGGAGAACAAAGAGCTCGATCTCTCTCTCGGCGCCGGTGACGAACACCGGTTCCGCGTCAACTGCTTCATCCAACGCGGCTGCGTCGCGGCAGCATTCCGCCCGATTCCTTCCGATGTACGCGGCTTGAAAGAACTCGGCCTCCCCCCGATCGCCTACGATCTGTGCTTCGCCCACCAGGGCCTCGTGCTGGTCACCGGCCCCACCGGCCATGGGAAATCCACCACCCTGGCCTCGATGATCGATGTCATCAACAGCAACCGGCAGTGCCACATCATCACCATCGAAGACCCCATCGAATACATCCACACCCACAAGAAGGGGGTCGTCGAGCAAAGGGAGGTCGGCGGAGACACGCACGCCTTCCCCACCGCACTCAAGTACGTGCTGCGCCAAGACCCCGATGTGATCCTGATCGGGGAGATGCGCGATCTCGAGACCATCAGCGCGGCGCTCACCGTGGCGGAAACGGGACACTTGGTCCTCGCGACCCTCCACACCAACGACGCCGTCCAAACCGTGGACCGAATCGTAGACGCTTTCCCCGAACGGCAGCAGCAACAGATCCGGGTGCAACTCTCGATGGTCCTAACCGCGATCGTCTCACAACGTCTGCTGCCCAAAGCGGGGGGACGCGGCCGAGCCATGGCGGTCGAGGTTCTCCGCAACGTACACGCCTCCGCAGCGCTGATTCGCGAAGGAAAGACCCATCAACTCTATAGTGTGATCGAAACCGGTACCAAAGATGGGATGTGTACGTTAGATGCGAGTCTGATCCGGCTCTACAGGCGCGGCTTAGTCTCTGTCGACGAGGCCCGTCTGCACATGCACAACCCCCAGATCTTGCTCGACGTCGCCATGAAGGAGGCCGAGTTGCCTCGCCAAACCGGTGCCAAAGCGAATCTGTTCGACTGAACGTCGCGCTGTCCAAACTGAGATAGCGTACCGGGTAGGAAGAACCACGATGCCACAAGTTCGCAAAGCGGTCATCACGGCCGCCGGAAAAGGAACGAGACAATACCCGGCGTCGACGACGGTCCAGAAGGAGATGTTCCCGCTTGTCGACCGCGATGGGCTCACAAAACCCACGCTCCAGATCATCGCTGAGGAGGCGTTCGATGCGGGGATCGAGGAGCTAGGCATTGTGATCTCGCCAGGCGATGAGGAGAGCTACCGGCAGCATTTCGCGGGGATATCCGAAGATCTTCTCCCCTCCTTCAAGAGTAAGGCGTGGGCGATCGAACAGTCAGAGAAGATCCGCAGATTCGAATCCGCCATCCACTACATCACGCAGCCCCGGCAAGAGGGGTACGGGCACGCGGTCTGGTGTGCAAAGGAGTGGGTTGGGAATGAGCCGGTGCTGCTCCTGCTCGGCGACCACATCTACATCTCGGACAACAGCAAGCGCTGCGCCCAACAGCTGATCGAAGTCTACGAGGAAGAGCAACAGATGGTGCTCGGCGTGAAACCGACCCACATCGCCCACGTGCCTCGGCTCGGAACTCTTCGCGGTGAGCCTCTGGCCGGACGCAAACACACCTACCGAATCGAAGAGATCATCGAGAAACCGTCGCCTGAAGTCGCCCGAAGCCAACTGGTCACTCCCGGTCTCGCGCAGGATCGGTTCCTCTGTTTTTTTGGAATGTACATTCTGACCCCGGCCGTCTTTGAGGCACTGGACCACCATGTCGCTGGCAATCGCCGCGAACACGGCGAAATCCAGCTGTCCAGCGCCCTCGACGCCGTCGCCGGTAAGCACGGCGCTGTCGGCTACGAGATCCGCGGCCAGAGATACGACATGGGCATTCCGTTCGGCTATGTGGAGACCCAGCTCGCTCTGGCGCTCCATGGAAGCCAACGGGATGAGATCATCGGCTCTCTGCAACACATCCTGCGTGCGTCGGGAGACGAAGTCGTGGCCCGCATCGTCGGCAGGTGAGTCAACGCCCCATTACACACCAACCTTCCACAGCGCCTGAGAACTCTCCAAATAGGCCCAAATCGTGGAAATGGGCGGCTCGTCAAACGCCCCAGCACCGTGCATCAATCAACAATTTGCGCGGAAAGGTGAGAGACGCTATAATAAGGCAACTTATCTAGGATTTAGTCCGACAGCCGCAAGAGTGGGGCGGCTCGCCACATGAGAACCATGAGGTCGCGTTTCAGAGAAATCCTAGGCAAATAAACTCGTGTCC